>NZ_MZGU01000001.1 GCF_003111605.1 Methanobrevibacter woesei
AACAGGGTTACTGATGAGAATGGTGTTGCTCATTTGAATATTAATTTGATTCCTGGTGAGTATATTATCACTTCAGTTTATGGAAATGCAACAGCATCCAACAAAATCACAGTAAAACAACCATAAATAATTAAATGGATGGATATTTGAATTAATTATCCTTCCATTATTTTTTTTTATTAAATCTCTTCTTTTGTTCTTATTAATATCAATTTGAAAGTTTTAAATAATAAAAAATTTAACATTTTATTATACTACTAAATAGCTTTTTTATAATATTATTTTTAGATAAAAAAGTTTAATTTCTTTTAAATAAAATTTAAATTTGTGATTAATCATGAGTAAGATTAAAGAGAAACTTTTATCAAAAAGTAATCAATTTAACTATTATAAAGACAATTATAATCGATTAATTGAAGAAAATAATAGATTAACTGAAGAATTAAATGAACTCAGAAATTTAATAAGTAGTCCTAACCTTTTAAATGAGATTAATCATATTGGAAGTTTTTGCGAAAGGAATTATATTGATTACTATTTGAGGGATGATTTTGAAGAAAAATTCTTTAATTTATTCAGTGGTTTGTCAAAGGAAAACAAGAAATATCTTAAAATAATACTTCTCAGAACACTTTTTGTTGCAGCTTCCAAGGAAGATACTTTATTCCTTGATGATGAAATAAAACGTCAACAGGAATTTGCTGCTTTTGAAGAAAAATATATTTCTGATAAAAAAATTGGAGATTATAAGTTTATCAGCAATAATTTCACTAACCATGCCTTTGTTGATTTAGGTTTTACACAGGAAGATAAAGATTTCTTGAAAGATAAAGATTTTATTGATGCAGGTGCTTTTACAGGGGATTCCTCAATCCCATTATCTAAATTAACTACTGGTAATGTTCATGCTTTTGAACCTTTTAAAGAGTCTTTTAACCAGTTAATTAAGAATATTGAACTCAATAATATTGATAATATTGTACCGGTTAATTCATTTCTAAGTGATGATATAGGTGAAGTTTCCATATATCTGTCTGGTGATAATTATGAGGGAGTTACTTCGGATTCAGAAGTCAGGGATTATGATCAAGAATTTATTGTGCCTGCAATGACTGTTGATGACTATGTTGATAAAAATAATCTAGATGTGGGTTTTATTAAGATTGATGTTGAAGGAGCAGAGCAAGATCTACTTAAAGGTGCAATAAACACTATTAAAAAATATAAACCTATTCTATTTATTAGTATTTATCATAAACCTGATGATTTCTTCACTATTAAGCCAATGATTGACAGTTTAGGATTGGATTATGAATTTGAAATAGCTAAAGAACAGCCATGGACTTACATATCTGATACAATAATAAAATGCAGAGTAAAAAAATAGAATAATTCTTTTTAAGAATAAAATAAAAAAAATAAGTATGTTTATGGATTACATACTTTACAAGGTTTATATCCTTGATTAATAGCATCTTCTCTTGAGTCAAAGGTTACCTTATTTGAATCAGAGACTTTTAATCCATATCTACAGTCTGAAGCATGGAATTTCATACTGTTTGAATTACCTATATATGATCCAGAGTCGTCTCCAGTGTTTTGATTTAAGGTAGCTGAAGTAGCAAAATGTTGATAATCTGTTGTTCCATTTTCCCATAAGTATGGATTAAATTCAGATGGAGGAATATACATTATTTCAGCTAAATCTTCACATAAAAGCATTTCATTAAGATTTTTACCATCTACTATAACAACTGCTAAGGTTCTACCATAGTTATCTTCATGTTTAGAATCATCAATATCTAAACCTACTTCTTTATTTAAACAAAATTTTTCAACGAAATATTTAGATGTATCAGAACCATTTTGTCCTCTTTCAGGTGTATTAACACCAACAAAACGAACTTTTCCAACTCCTTCTACGTCTATTGTATCTCCATCAACAACTTTAGTACATATTCCACTAGCTTCAACAGTACAGTCAGTATCATTATAATTTGCTAAAATGTCACTTTCACTTAAACTTGAATATTTGGAAGTGGGTATATTATGCATAAATCCAGTTCCATCATATGCTGCTACACTAGCTAAGGTGGCAATAGCAAAAATAAAGATAACTAAAAGAAACTTTTTATTAATCTTCATGTTTTCGCCCTTTAAATTAAATTATTACTAATTGGTATATATTTCATTAATATTTAAATTATTCTTTTAAAGAGAATTTTTTTAAAAAAAAGAAAGATGTCAGTTCTGAAAATATTTTTATTAAATATTGATTTTTTATATTTGTTTTCAAAATCAAAAGTAAAGTAATAAATATATAATTGAATAAAAATTAGTACATAGTTTAAATTTTTAACTAATTTAAGAATTTAAAGTATACATTTTTTAATTATATATATAATTTTGGTGGAACTATGGATAAAAAAATAGGAATTATCGGTATAATAGTTGTTATAGTTATTATTTTAGGTGTAGCAGCTTATGCTGGTGTGTTTGATGGAGAAGCTGAGGTTACTAATGATAATACCACATTTGTTGTTGGTTTTGATGCTGAATTCCCTCCATATGGATATAAGGCAGATAATGGTAGCTATGTTGGTTTTGATTTAGACTTAGCACAAGAAGTTTGTGACAGAAACAACTGGTCTTTAGTTAAACAACCAATTGACTGGGATGCTAAAGACTCTGAATTAGATTCTGGTAGTATTGACTGTATTTGGAATGGATTTACAATGACTGGAAGAGAAGATCAATACACATGGTCTGAACCATACTTTGATAACAAACAAGTTATTGTAGTTAAAGCTGATTCTGGTATTGACTCCTTAAGTGATTTAGCTGGTAAAAATGTAGAAACTCAAAAAGATTCCTCTGCATTAGCTGCACTTCAAGGTGATCAAAAATCATTAGCTGATACTTTTGCAGCATTAGTAGAAGTAGCTGATTATAATACAGCATTTATGGATTTAGAATCTGGTGCTTGTGATGCTATTGCAGTAGATATTGGTGTTGCTCACTATCAAATCAACTCTAGAGATGCTAGTGATCAATTCATAATTTTACCTGAGAATATTTCTTCTGAACAATATGGTATTGGATTTAAAGAAGGAAATACTCAATTAAGAGATCAAGTACAAGCTACATTAGATGAAATGTTTGCAGATGGTACTGTTGATAAAATAGCTGAAAAATACAGTGATTATGATATTAAAGATTCACTTATAAGATAAGTTGGCGAATAATCTATGATGTTAAGCACTGTAATTGCACAATTGTTAGGAGGTATGATTACCTCCATTGAAATTTTTTTGCTCACTTTATTATTTTCAATTCCCTTAGGTCTTGTAGTAGCTGGGGGAAGAATGAGCAGGTTCAGACCTTTAAGATGGATAACTAGAGTGTACATTTCAATTATGAGAGGTACACCATTAATGTTACAGTTAATTGTTGTGTTCTTTGCTCCTTACTATATATTTGGAGCTTCTTTATCTCCTGAATATAGGATGATTTCAGTAATTATTGCATTTTCAATTAACTATGCAGCATATTTCGCTGAAATATTTAGAGGAGGAATTGAAGCAATTCCTAAAGGTCAGTATGAAGCTGCACAGATATTAGGTTATAGTAAGTTTGAAACATTTTTCATAATTATTTTACCTCAAGTATTTAAGATAATCCTTCCTTCAGTAACAAATGAGGTTATAACACTTGTAAAAGATACATCATTATCCTTTGTAATCGCTATTCCAGAAATGTTCACTGTAGCTAAACAAATTGCTGCTGCAGAAGCTTCTATCATGGCATTACTTGTAGCTGGTGTATTCTATTATGTATTTAACATGGTTGTTGCATTTGTAATGGAATATCTTGAAAAAAGATTAGATTATTATCAATAAAGGAGGGATATTGTGAGCTTATTAGAAATTAAAAATCTCAAAAAAAGTTTCGGTGACAATGAAGTATTGAAAGATATTTCCCTCACTGTTGATAAAGGTGAAGTTTTATGTATTATTGGACCATCAGGTTCAGGTAAATCCACCTTACTTAGATGCATTACAAAGTTAGAAACTCAAGATGATGGAATTATTGATTTTGATGGAACACTTGGATTAGTATTCCAGGATTTCAATTTATTCCCTCATCATTCTGTTATGAAAAATATTTGTAATGCTCCAATTAAAGTTCAGAAAAGGAATAAAGAAGAAGTATATAAAGAGGCTAGAAGTTTACTTAAAAAATTGGATTTGGAAGATAAGGAAGATGCTTATCCATATGAGTTATCTGGTGGTCAAAAACAAAGGGTTTCTATAGCTAGAGCATTGGCAATGAATCCAGATATCCTATTTTTTGATGAACCTACTTCTGCTTTAGATCCAGAGCTAACTGGTGAAGTTTTAAAAGTAATTAGGGATTTAGCTGCTGAACATATGACAATGGTTATTGTTACTCATGAAATGAACTTTGCACGTAATGTTGCAGATAACATTATTTTCATGGATAATGGGGTAATCATTGAAGAAGGAAGTCCTGATGAAGTATTTTCATCTGAAAACCAAAGAATGAAAGAATTCTTAGGTAAATTCACTGATTAAGACTTCACTTTATTTTTCTTTTTTTTTAAAAAAATTACTGTTTATTATTTTCTCTCTTAATGTTTAACCTGTTTTTCCTGTTATTTATTTAATGTTTAGGTTAATTAAACATTATAAATATTGGTTAAAGTCTAATTTAATAATGTTTTTTATTGTTTTTTATAGTGGATATAAAATAAAATATGATTTTAGAGTTTATTCATATATATCAGTTAATTGGATTAAATTTATTTATTAAAAATAAAAAAAGAAAAAAAGATATTTAAATATTTAAGTTATCAACCCATGATTTTAATTCATTCTCAGAAACAGAAGCTGGGAATCTTTCACCTTCAATAAATGTAACATCATCAGAACAGGATGGTTTAAGCTCATATATTGTATTTCCCATACCACTTGAACCGGATGTTGCAAATGGGATTATTGTTTTTCCTGAAAAATCATAGCTTTCTAAGAATGTATTTACAATAGTAGGTGCTACATACCACCAAATTGGAAAACCAAGATATATTGTGTCGTAATCATTAATATTGTCTACTTTACCTTTTATTGGTGGTCTAAAGGATCTGTTTTCCTTCATTTCTATTGAACTTCTGCTTTTTGGGTTGGTCCAGTCTAAATCTTCTGCTGTGTATGGTTCTTCAGGTTCAATTTCATATAAATCGCCATCTACAACAATTGCTAGTTTTTCTGCAACTCCTTTTGTTGAACCGCTTGCACTAAAGAATGCTACTAAAGTTTTACTCATATAATCACCTTTAATTATTGTTGTTAATATAAACAATTTTATATATATAATTAATTAAGAATTAATATATAAATATTGTGGATTGAAATAATAACATTATTTTAACATTATTAAATAAATTTATAAAATGAAAATTATTTGTTCAATTTTAATGTTTTTATAATAAATTTATATAGTATTAAAGTAAAATATTGAATAAATAAAAAAAGAGGTGACAATATGTCAATAAGTTCAATATTTAATGACGCTCTTAGATATCCATTGAATAATGTAAGTAAATGGATAATCTTAGGTATTATTGTTATAATTGCAAGTATTTCATATTTACTTGTTATGTTTGGAGTTACTGATGGAACTATCCAAGCAGTTGCATCTTTAATTAACTTTATTGTAATGTTTATTGTAGTAGGGTATACTTTATCAATTACTCGTGATACAATACATGGATATGATGAACTTCCAGCTTTTGATATAATTAAAAACTTTATAGATGGTATTAAAGCAGCTGTTTTAAGTTTTATTTATATGATTATTCCAACCATAATATTCTTTATACTTCTATTTGCAACTGGTGCAGTTAATGCATTTAGTCAAGCTGTGGAAGTATCTATGGCTGGCGGTGCTTTATCTTCTGATTTAGCTTTTAATTTAATTGGATCTATTGGTCTTACCTTTATTATAAGTTTAATTATATACATCATCTTTATGTTATTTGCAACAATTGCATACTGTAGATTAGCAGATACTGGAAGTTTCTCTCAAGGATTTTCATTCTCTGGAATCATGGATGATATTAAAAGGATAGGTGTTGGATCATATATTGTATGGTGGATAGTTTTAGCAATAATCATCGTTATTTTATTGTTAATTGCTATGTTTGTAGCTATAATTCCATATATAGGATATTTAATTAGCTTACTTTTCATATCCTCCTTTGTATATATCTTCTCTGCCAGAGCAACTGGTTTAATATACTCCAATAATTAAATTTTAAATTAAATTTTTTCTTTTTTTTATTTTTTTTAACTCTTTTTGTGTAAATAAGATATATTCATTCATATCAATAGCATTGTTATTCAATAGATTATTTCTTTAAAAATTTACTTTTTTCCCATTTTAACATGTTATAATCATAATTAACTAAAAATATCTTTAAAATATAAGTAATTATGAATTTTATGAATAATAAACTAGTTTTTATAATAAAAAATACACTTGTAATTAAATCGATATGAAAAACTTTATATGTCATTTAATCCTAAAACAATAATAACTGATCAAAAAGATGTAATTTATTTGAATTTTGATTTGGTTAAATGGATATAATTTAATATGGTGTATTAATAATGAAATCTACAAATAAAATAATTATTGCAGTTATTGTGATAATAGCTGTTATTGCAGTAGGTTTATATGCTAGTGGTTCATTAGGAACTTCTGACAATGGCTCAGGAGATAATGAAGTAAATTTAGCTGCTGCTGCTAGTTTAAAAAACGTATATGATGAAAAATTAATTCCTATGTTTGAAGAGCAAAATCCAGGAATGACTGTTACTCCTACTTACGCTTCCAGTGGAGATTTAGTAAAACAGATTGAAAATGGTTTAGGTGCAGATGTATTCATGTCTGCAGGTAATAAACAGATGGATGAGTTAATTAACAAAAGTTATGTTGATAACAGTTCCAATGTTAAATTTTTAGAAAATAAACTTGTTTTAATTGTACCTGCTGACTCAGATGCAAATATTACTTCATTTGAAGAATTAAAAGATGTAGAAGGTACTATTGCTATTGGTGATCCAGAATCAGTACCTGCTGGACAATATGCAAACGAATCATTACACAATCTTGGTATTTGGGATGATGTAGAACCTAAATTATCCTTAGCTACCGATGTAACTGCTGTATTAAATCAAGTAGCTCAAGGTTCTGCTGAATATGGTCTTGTATACTCTACTGATGCAAAATCAACTGATGATGTAAAAGTAGTCTGTGAAGCTCCAAAAGATTCTTTAAAAACTATTGTTTATCCTGTAGCTCCTCTTGCAGATTCTCAAAATAATGATGCTACAGCTAAATTCATGGAATTCTTACAAAGTCAAGAAGCAAAAGATATTTTCGTTGAGTATGGATTTACTATTCATGACGAATAGATTTATTTAAATAGTCTCTTTAAAAGAAATAATAGTTAAGTGAGATACATGATGGATTGGACACCAATTTTAATTTCAATGAAAACTGCAAGTTTATCAATATTTATAACCTTTTTTGTAGGTTTAATTATTGCTTGGGGTATTGTTAAAATTAAAAACAACTCAATAAAAATCGTCCTTGATGGTATCCTTACACTACCAATTGTATTGCCTCCTACTGTTGTAGGGTTTTTCTTATTATACATTTTTGGAGTTAGAGGACCAATAGGTAGTTTTTTTATAGATTTCTTTGCAGTTAAAATAGCATTTTCATGGTCTGCTACTGTTATTGCGGCAGTAGTTATGTCCCTTCCATTAATGTATCGTTCTGCAAGAGGTGCATTTGAGCAGGTTGATTCCAATTTAATTGATGCAGGCCGTACATTAGGTATGTCCGAGTGGAAGATTTTCTGGAAAATCTTATTTGCAAATGCATTGCCTGGAATTATCAGCGGTGGAATTCTTGCTTATGCACGTGGTTTAGGCGAGTTTGGTGCTACAGCTATGCTTGCAGGTAATATTGCAGATCAAACTAGAACCCTCCCAATGGCAGTATACTCAGAGGTAGCTGCTGGAAATATGGGGGACGCTTTTAACTATGTAGTGTTCATTGTTATAATTGCATTTATAGCTATTTTCATTATGGACTATGTTACACTACGTAAGGAAAAACAATGGAAATAAATAAATTAAATTAAATTTATATTCTTTTTTATAATCTTTTTTTATTTTTAGTTGAGGGGAAAGATCATGAATAATAATCTAAAAGTAGATATCCAAATGAAACTGAAAGAATTCGAATTGGATGTTGATTTCCAATTGAAAAATGGCTGTTTGGGTATTCTTGGACCATCAGGCTGTGGTAAAAGTATGACATTAAAGTCTATTGCAGGTATTGTAGATCCAGATAAAGGTGTTGTAAGCTTAACTATTGCTGATGAAGAGAACATTTATTTTGATTCCAATAAAAAAATTAACTTAATACCTCAAAAAAGAAAGGTAGGTTACTTATTTCAGAATTATGCATTGTTTCCCAACATGACAGTTGAAGAGAATGTTGCTGCAGGTTTATCCAAAGATGATGATAAAAGCATTGTACCTGAAATGATTAAGCGCTTTCACTTAGAAGGATTAGAAAAAAGATATCCTAGACAGTTATCTGGAGGTCAACAGCAAAGAGTGGCTTTAGCCCGTATATTAGCTTATGGACCTGATGTTATATTGTTAGATGAACCTTTCAGTGCTATGGATACTGCATTAAAGGAAAAACTACGTATTGAACTTGTTAATTTATTAAATAGCTTTGATGGTTTGTCTATTTTAGTTACTCATGATCGTGATGAAGTATTTCAGTTCTGTGATGAACTTTTAATATTAGAGGAAGGTAAAATCATTGCAAAAGGACCTACTCATGAAATATTCGAGAATCCGAAAAGGGTTCAGGCTGCTAAACTTACAGGTTGTAAAAACATATCTAAAATTGAAATCATTGATGAATATCATCTTAAAGCTTTAGACTGGAATCTTGTATTTGAAGTATCTGAAAAGATTTCAGACAATATTACTCACATTGGAATAAGAGCTCATGACTTTTATCCTTCTGAAAAGGAAGATACCAATGTTGTTGAAAGTAAAGGTGCAGCTATATTAGAAAAACCTTTTGAATGGGAAGTAACTTTAAAAAATGGTCTCTGGTGGAAAGTGGATAAAGAGATTCATGAACATGAATTTGAGGCTCCAGAATATTTAAAAGTAGACCCTAAAAATATTATTTTATTAAAGGAATAATCAATATTTTTTAGTAAAATTAAAACTCTTTTTAATTTGTATTATTATAGCTAGATATTTGGTTTAATCTATTTTTTTTTAAAAAAAAATGTGTATACTAGGATATGAATTTAGTTATATTTTTTCTTTGAGAACTATTGAGTTACATTTAAAACTAAATTAATTATATATATATATCGCATGTTTTAATTCAAAAATTAGACAATATGATGGAATTTACTTTACAGGAGTTATATAAAATTTAGACAAATATAATGTATTGTGTGGAAATTTAATGAAGTGCTTTAAATCCATTAGTAATTAATGATATTCTGTGAAATGCTATGTTTATTATTAAATACATAATAATTTTCATGTAATAAAAAAATATGCCTTTCTAATATGTACGCTAACTACTAGAATGAATATTTTAGATATTTTTATTAAACTTTTTTATTTTTTTCATAAATTTTTTATATTAATTTTTTTTTTTAATTGGTAATTATTAGTTTATCTTTTTGAGAAATATTCAGATATTCTATAAACTATTGATTAAAAGTTCATCTAAAATTATTTATTATACTTATTTTAAATTAAATAGAAAATTATTTATCTATATATATAAATATATAATAATGGTGAGGAAATTGCTTAAATTTTGCCCAAATTGTGGAAAAGAAATTAATGAAACAGCACAATTTTGTGAGCATTGTGGTAATATAATTTCTCAAAATAATGCTGCCCAATCACATCTAAATGTTAAATTCTAGGTGAAAATAATGAACAAAAGATTAATTGGATTAGTAATAATCTCCATTATCTTATTGTCATCAATTTCAGCTGTTACTGCTGATGAAGATAAATCATATACTATTAATTTATCAGATATCATTTTAACTATTAATGCTGATGGTAATGTTAATATTGAGGAATGTTATCAGTATACTTTTAATGGTGAATTTAATGGAGTTTATAGGACAATACCTCTTAAAGATGGAGAATCCATTGAGAATTTGAAAGTTTTTAGTAGTGGAGCATATTCAGAATATGAAGTTACAACCGATGAAGATGGAAATTATAAAATAACCACTTATTTGTACTCTGATGAGGATTACACACAACCAATAAAAGATACTACAGTTACTGTTTGGTATGAGTATGATTTTGTTGGTTTGATTAATATTTATAATGATATTGCTGAGCTTCATTATAAATTATGGGGTGAAGAATGGGATGAAGGAACTGAAAAGTTAAATGCACATATACAATTTAATTCATCTGAAGGAATTGAGTATTGGATTAATCCTTACTATTTGTCCTCAAATGAATCATGGAATGGATCTGAACTTAATATTTATACTGGAGAATTAAGTGCTGGTGAATTTTTAGAATTTAGAGCTTTAATTCCTTTAAGCCAATTTAATGAAAATCCAACATATGCGTATATCATTGATTCAAATGGGCGGGAAGAAATTTATAAAATTCAACAGGACTATGAGAATTCAATGCGTTATTTAGAGTCTTTTTCATATTTATATCCAATCGTCATGTTTTTGAGCCTATTTATCCCAGTAGTTACATATTTAAGGTATGGTAAAGAACCAAAAATTGATTATGATGCTCCATATGAACATGAACCTCCTACAAATGATCATCCCTTGTTTGTTGATGCAATGTTTGGAACTAGGGAGTCTGTTGGAGTAATAAGTGATAATGGTATTCAAGCTACCATATTGAAATTGATAGATGAAGGTATATTAAGTTTAGATGATGATGGAGAAGAGGGGATTTCACTTGTTTTAAATAATGATAATATTCTATCAACAATTGAAGACTATGAGGCAAATATCTTAAACTTATTTTTAAAATATGGGGAAGATGGAAGAATTAACTTAAAGAATCTAAAAAGAAATCTAAGTAATCAATTTAGAGCAAGGGAGTTTGAAAGTGAATACAATAAAATCAAGAATGACTATCATGAGAAATATATAAATCCAATATATGATTCATTTTTTAGAGATAAAGGAGCAAAGATAATCAAATATTATGGAACAAGTATAGTTATTGTATCAGCAATTGTTTTAGGTTGTATTTCAATGGATTATTGCATTGCTATTTCTATAGTATTTATCTTCATTGGAGCTATTTTCATTTTATTGAATAATCGATATGGTGGTCAATGGACTGTTGAAGGTAGAATGAAATTTGAAAAATGGCAAAGTTTTAGAAGATATCTAAATGACTTTTCATTAATAAAAGAGCATCCTCCAGAATCCATTGTTATTTGGAATCATTATTTAATCTATGCTTCTGCATTGGGTAATGCAGATAAAGTAAAGCAAGCAATGGATGATATAATTCCTTCAAATGATTTGCAGAATAACAATATTTATAGGTATCATCATCATGGAGGGTCTTTATTATTTACATCTTCAATGAATACTGCCCACAGTGAAAGTTCTTCAAAAGGCGGAGGATCTGTTGGGGGTGGTTCTGGAGGTGGTGGTGGAGGAGCATTCTAGCTCATCCATCCTTTTTTTCATATAACTGATTCCTACATTAAAATAAAAATTTATAGATTTTATATCTTTTTACTTTAAAATCATATTCTAGCATTTATAGAGTAACAGTGTTCATAAATGATAATAATTAATAAACAATCCCAATAATCTGTTTTTTCAAATAAAAATAAATTAAATAATAAAAATTTAAAACTCCGTATATTGAAACATTAAATGTTTTAATCTAAAAAAATTATATGTAAATATTACTTTTAAAACATATAATGGATAAAAAAAATAAAATTAGATTAATTATTTCCCATAATATTAAATTTTTTGTTATTAATCCATAAAAATATGAACAATATGATATTATATTAAAGAAGAATTAGTTTATTTCATAGAAAAAGCTTCACATATCATGAAAAATAATTTTCACATAAGAAATAATGATATAATTTTTATATTAGTTTATAATCTTATAAATATTATTATAAGGGACAATCATTATTATTGCCCCCTATAAATAGTTCAACAGTTTATTTTCTTCTAATAATAAATGGCATAGAGAATAACAATATAATTAATACTAAAATAGGATTTCCTGTTTTAGCCATATTTACTCCTTTAGATGATAAAATTGATTTTTCAGATACGAGAACATCATCATAAATATTATTAATAGTATCATTAATAATATTATCATCATTATTAGGACTATCTTCAGTAGAATTGTCTTCGGGTTCAATGTATATTATTACCTCAGTTCTGTTTAACATATGGTTATAATTCATAGTTCCATCAAAATATGCTCTTACAACATAATCTCCAAGATCTAATAATGTTGGTAAAGTGTATGTACCTTTTCCATCTGTAACATTTACTAAGTAATTTTCACCATCAATTCTAACGATTACTGTATCAGTTAATCCTGTACCATTTAATCCAGTTAGTTCAACATTAATTACAGTTTTGTCACCATATTCATTATCATTAACAACAGTAGTTAACTCAGGATTAATAGGTAAAACATCAATTTTACAATATTAATATAATTCAGTCATTTATTTTAAAATTGTTTAATTATTAATCATAAATGATATTTTTTTATAAATTATTAAACTAATTATGAATTATCTTAAAAAAATATAAATAATAAACAATATTTTTATAAAAAAAATATATTTATAATGCCAACATTATTAAAAAATGCCAGGAAATATTAGCATTATAATATTTAATATAATGTTAATATATGACTAAACATGAACTTTTAAAAACTAATAATGTTCATTAAATTTTTGCATAATTTAAAAATAATTAAAGTTATATATTTATATTGTATGATTATTGATAAAACCATGGATGGATTTACCATTATATATGAAAAAAGAACTTATAAAATGAATATTAACCCATTTTATATTAAATAAGTAGAGATTTTTATTTAAACTACTTTTGATTTAACTTTACATAATAATCATCTAATAATCTAAATAAATCTTCTTTTGTATTAGTTTTAAATAGCTTACTCATAAGGTCATGATTATAGGGAAAATGTTTGATATAATGTGAAATAAGGTTTCTGAACCTGCGAAATGCAAGTGTTTCATCATTAAAATCTAAAAACAGTTCAGTATGCTTTTTAATCATCTCAATTTTCTCTTCAAGAGTAACTTCTCTAGGCTCTATGCCGTAATCTAAATAGTCAATACATTCGCGAATAAGCCATGGATTTCCAAGGGTTGCTCTGCCAATCATTACAGCATCACATCCAGTTTCGTCAATCATCCTTTTTGCATCATAGCATGATTTGATATCTCCATTTCCTATAACTGGTATTGACAATTCATCTTTAATCTTTTTAATTATTGACCAGTCAGATTTACCTGCATATCCCTGGTCTCTAGTACGTGGATGAACAGTAATGGCTGATGCCCCTGCATCTTCAACAACTTTAGCAATTTCTACTGCATTGATGTTATTTTCATCCCATCCGCTTCTGATTTTAACAGTTACTGGAACATCAACAGTTTCAACTACTGTTTCTATGATGTCGTGGGCAGTATCTGGATTTTTCATTAATGCAGAGCCTGCTTTAGAAGCTATTGCAACCTTTCTCACTGGACATCCCATGTTGATATCGATTATGTCTGGTTTTACTTTATTATAAACATATCTAGAAGCAATTCTAAATGATTCGCAGTCAGATCCAAATAGCTGTACTGAGATAGGTCTTTCATAATCAGTCATATAGAGCATTTCCTGGGTTCTATGGTTGTTATACTTGATAGCTGTGGCAGATATCATTTCAGTTTCAACTAGTCCACATCCCATTAATTTAGCTATTCTTCTAAAGGAGGAATTGCATTCTCTTGACATAGGGGCAAGGACAACTTGATTATCAATCTTTACATCACCAATTTTCCACTTCATAAAACCACATTTATATATTATTGTTTTATTTTTATAGTTTTTATATCATTACTGAACATAATAGTAATTTAAATTATATATAAAAAGAAATCCACTATATTTTTTATATTAATTTTTCTTGTTAGAGAAGTTTGAGGATATGTAAATTAATTTTTAAAACTGTGAATAAAAATTATCTTCAGAAAGAGAAATTTGACCTTTAGTAGGCATATAAATGTAACCTATGTCCATTAATTTATTAATTAATGCAGTGAATTCAACATTGTTTAATCCATAGGATTCTCTCATTTCATTTTCTAATTCTTTAATATTAATTGAGCTTTCATTTTGATCATTAGGAATATAATAAGTAATTTTATTAATTATTTTTTCAGTATAGAAGTATTGTCGACTGTTATTTTTGTAATTAATTTTTATTCCATTAGTTTTAAACTGAAACTCTTTATCACAGTTTTTGCAATAATGTGTTGGACTATCTCCACCAATAGTGCATCCTCCAAGAATAACATTACCTTTTTTTTGTTTATCAAATAGGTTATCTTCAGCAATAAGCCCATAAATTATTGGTATAAATTTTCCTCCACAGTTAGGGCAATGTTCTGTATCAAATTTATATTCTATTTTTGAAATCCACTTTAAATAAAAATCGTTCAAAAAAGAATAATCATTAATTGATAATTTAAGTAGCATCTTTTTAATACCATCAATAGAATCACTCTCAGAGAGATTACCATTTATTTCATCAATTTCAAAGGCTTTTTTATAACACCATAATGCATCTTCAAAATCATTGTTTTCTTCAAATGAGTACCCTGTTGCACAATAAGTCCCAGAACTAACATCATCTATATTGTCTAAATTTTTTAACACATTTAATGCATCATTTATTCGATCTGAAGTGTAATATACATACCATTTACCTTCGATTATTTTTTTATTATTATTATCAATGCTCAAAGCAGTATCATAAATATTTAAAGATTCATCATACCTACTTGAAAAACATAAAAGTCTACCAAGATATTCTAAAAGAAGTAAATCATTATGATTAAATTCAAAAAGTTTGTAATAGAATTCAATAGCTTCAGTACGTTTAAAATTATCTTCATATAATTCTGCTTTGTCAAACCATGCATCATAAGTTTCAGTATCCACTAAAAAAAGATGTTTAAAAAATTCCTCATAATTATTGGAATATTTTTTTAAACATGAAGATAAAACCTCATCATACCATTTAAAATGTTTTTCCCAAGAATTATTTTTAAAATCTTCACTAGCCTTTAAAAGCTTATTGTAATATTCAAAAGAGAGTTTATATTCTTCTTTTTTAAATAATTCAAAAGCTTTATTTTCTAAATAAAAAAATTCCTCTTTAAAATCGCGTTTTTTAATCATAATTCACCAAATAAACAATTATTCCTTTTAAGTAATATGATAAAATTTTTTTATAATAAGCTTTATTGATTGTTGAGTTTTTTTATAGATATATTAAATACACTTTAATATATTTAATTAATCAATTATCTAAAAGATAGTATTAAGTAATATATTCATCTTGTAACTCTTTCCTAATCTTCATTAAAAGTTTACCTAGCTTATTCTTTCCTGATCCATTGCATACTCCCCAGTACCTATCTCCCCAGGGATTTCCTTCAACTAACTCTTCATCTCCAGTAGCTAGTAACTTTTTACGCAATGTTGGATCTTGGAATTTTAGTCTTAATCCTTTCTCCATTACATGAATTTTAACCTCTTCCCAGTCCTTTCTTAAATTGACTTTTCTACCCATTTTCTTTGCTTCAGCAGGTTTTGTTGCCTGTGCAATTTTTAGTTTTTCCTCCTGATTAAAGGTTTTTTGAGCTTGAAAATAGTGTTCTACTGTTGGATAAGTGATATTTTCCTCTTCAATTGGTGATTCGTAGAAATTGCTTAAAAACCAATATTTGCCACGAAACTTGTCTATCATTGTTTATTCTCCTTAATCAGTTTAAACATGTTTTATCCATAAATGTTTAATTTAACATTTATTATTCTTTTTATCAAAAAATAAAAAATTTTTACTCATTAAGAACTTTATTCTAACATTTTATAACTCAATTAATATAATAACTTTACATAATCTTTTTCATATACATTAATTGTTTCAAGAGATTCTTCATCAAGATTCATTTTACCATAATGACTAATTTTTGGAATATTATACTCATTAATACAATCATTAACTGAATCATAAAGATTATTAATCTCATCATCAGATAAGTTTAATTTCCTTGAAAGAGTTTTTATTTTATGTAAATCCTGATTTCTTATTTTAAGTTTATGAATATTTTCAGTTTTACCATTAATTCTAACATACATTAACAATAATAATTTAAGTTCATTTAATTTATCATTAAAATTTTTATAAACATAAGATTTATGTAACAATAAGTTATACATGTCATCAGGACAATTTGCATTAATTTCAATATATTTTCTAATTAAATTATCATAAATAGTAATCAATATATCAAATGTGCTAAGTTCAGGATTTAACTCACAAATTTCAATATATTCTTTAAATGAAATAACATTGTCAATATAATATAAATAATAATCAAATTCATCTAAAAATTCTTTTCCTTTTTCAGTTAGACCATATGCATCTCCTGGGAATTCTTTATTAATTATATCAATTGTTAAATTTTCTTTAACTCTATTGATTAAAGTTTTCTTTCTTCCCCCAACTTCTAAACCATTTTTCTTTAAAACTTCTTTAATATCAGATGTTGAAGCTTCTTCTAAAACACCTAAACCATGACAATTTTTTATATGGTCTAAATTGATTGCTAAATCAAAAAATTTATTTTGTAAATAATTAGTTTCAGGAACTGTTGAAAAATCACCTTTATCAGAAGAACTGTAGTTATTAGCTAATTTTTCTATAACATATACTGGATTATTTTGGAGATAATTTAAAAATAAAATATAATTCCTTTTAAATTCAATATTTTTGGTTGTGTAAATATCAATATTTGATATATAATTGTTATTTTCATAAGAAATATAGCACCACATTTCTTTTATTAATTCTTGTTTAATATTTGAAATATCAATACCATATTTCTTAAAGATATCAACATTAATTTTTATTAATTGATTCCAAGGAATGTCACCTACTGCAGAATAATCCATTATAAATATTGTATTATAATCAATTTTATTACTTTCACGGTATTCATCAAAGAATTCACCAGAAAGAAGAGAACAGATTTCTTCCACATCTTCTAATGAAAGATTGATATCATTTTCATTTAATAATGATTTAATATCCATTCCAATTTGTTCAAATCTTTTTATAAAAGGTACATTCCTCATTTGTAAAAATAAAAAATCATAAATTTTAAATGCTATTTCTTGAGTAAGGTTAATTGAAAATTCTTTAAATGTATCAATTATAAATTTTGTTGTGTATTCTTTGTCAATTTCCTTATTAGAATTTTCAATTTCTTCTATTACATCTAAACAAATTTGATTTGCCAATTCTAGAGAAATTTCTTCATATTCATTAGATATAATATTTTTTATTGCATGAGATCTTATACTAAAATATCTGCTGTTTTTTCTAAGGTCTTCAATTACATATTTTTTTACACTAAATCCGTTTAAAGAAGTATTAGAAGAAGATCCATCAATGTAATTTATTACTAAATTAACCTTATCTGCATAAACATCATCAATATTTAATCCTTTGAGTGTAGTGTCCATATTTTCAAACATTATTTTCACCTTACAATAGTATACATATATTGTTATTAAATTATTAATTAACTTTTTTATTTAAAAATAATATTGATAAATAAATAATAAAAAACATTTGCTTATTATTTTAAGAGCCAGACTTTAGGAGTTCTAATTACTTTAACTATTGTTGAAATTAATTATTAATTTTTAAAAAGTAATTTATTACACAAAAAACAAAATATTATTAAAATTAATGGAGCATATAAATGAGTGACTTTGATAAATATCCTAAGATGTGGATGGTTAGAGCAGGTAATGAATCCTTTTTAGTTGAATATTTTATTAAATACAATATCGTTGCTGTTGGATGGGATGTACCTAACTTGAAAAATATGACAAAAGACAAAATCTTTTTCTTAATTGAATATCAATATGAATATAAAAAGCCAGCTACAAGAACTAGATATACTAATCAACTTATTGCTTTTTTTAATGAAATTTGTATTGGTGATTATGTGCTTACTTACAATCGCTATTCAAAAGATTATTATTTAGGTATAATCTGCTCTGATTATTATTTTAATGAGGATATTATTCCTTTATCACATCCTTACTATGATTTTAGTTTTTATGCCCATATTAGGGATGTTAAATGGATAACTAAATTCAAAAGAAATGAAGTAGATGAAAGATATAGGAAAAAACTAAATAATTTTTCAACAGTTTTCAAAATAAAAGATGAACTTAAAGAGAATATACTTCAGATAACTGGTGAAATCTAATAATTTAAAGTGCATTTTATCATCTAAAAAACATAATCGTTTTTAATAGTTGGAGCTATTTAATAAAAGAAAATAAGATAATATTAATTGTTTTAAAATTAATATAATATTAATATCTTGGATGTTAATCCAAATATTTACTGTATTCCCAATCAATTTTATCATTATTTTTGTATAATCTTCTTATTTCATCTCTTAGTTCCATTAAGGCAAATCCAAATAAGTTTTCCTCTCCTCCCCATTCATCATTAGAGATATAAACTAAAGATTTGTCTCCAGTATCTAAAAGAATTTGTTTTAAGTTATCGTCATTCATTATTTTATAATATGCTCCATTTAAACAAGCAGAGTATTTATAATGATTCCATAATTCTTGTTGACTTCCAGTTAGCTCAAAATCATCATTTAAATCAGTTAAATCATAGTCATCATGAGGCATATCGAATAAATCATATTTTGCACATAAAATATAATTTCTAATACTTAAAAAATGCATTGCATCCAATCTAAATTCTTCATCAACTTGCTCAAGAGTGATGAAATCATTTACGACAACATAATCTTCTTCATCTATTTTTGAATATTTTTGAATTCCATCTTTTCTCCAGAATCTTGCAAAAAATGAATATTTTTCTAGTTTTTCAGCACCGTTCTGGTCTTCTTCATCATGACATAGCCAATTTAGAGGTTGAGGGAATAATTTTTTAAACTCTTCAGTTTCACAAGGTATGTTCATCCAATAGAACTCCCCGTATCCCATTCTCCAGCCAATAGTGTAACGAGATAATTCAGGATACATTAACCATCTTGGAGCTGCAAATTTACCATCATCCAAATAAGATTTCATTTTATCTTCTCCCATATCAGCACCTATAATATGTTAAATATCGGGGAATATCACTATATATTATATCAACATCTTTTGCATAAATCACTAGCTTTTCAATGTATCTTTTTATTGTTATTTCTCTGAATTCTAATAGATTAACAAGTGTAATTTAAAGTGTCTTTTATTATCTATAAAAAACCTAAATTATAACTACATTTTTTTATTTTAACATATATTAGTCTTTATAACCAGTATATGTTGTGTAATCAACATCATCATTTGATTCAAAGTCTTCAGTTGGTGTAGCAAAAGTTATACCTCCACCACAATAAGGGCAGACAATATCATATTCTGTTACTTCTTCACCACATCTAGGGCAATGTCTAATCATAAAATCACCACATCATTATTATTGATTATAATTATAACTGCTTCTTATAAAAATATTTAATTAATTTGATTTCAATTCTTGCTGTTAATGTGTGTAATTTAAAGTGCTTTTTTAGTTATAATATAAATTGCTTCCACAGTTTGGGCAGCTGTTTCTTTTTGCTATGAATTTATGGCCACAGCGAGTACATGTGTACCTGTGTACATCACAGCTTACTGATCCTCCGCAGTGTGGACATTTTTTGTGTGGACCTGTAAATGTATTATTGCAGTGTGGACATCTGTAATGTACATTGTATGCTTCACGTGTGCGTTTTCCTTTTTTATAACCATAATAATATCCGTAAGCAGCTATTATTCCTATTATTGCTATTATTATGCTTATTCCGGATGTTGGTATAAATAATGTGAAACCAAAGAATAGAAGTATTATTGCTGATAAGAGGACGTTTCCTCCTATGCTTTCTTTTTTGGCTTTGTAGTTTCCCTGACTTGCTTGTGCTTCTTGGTATTGTCTTTTTTCTTTTTCTGCATTTTTTTGAGCATGTAATGTTAATATTATTTCTTCAGGTTCTGGCATCTTAAAATCACCATCCACCTTTTTACTTTTTTCCGAAAGTGGTTCTGTTTATTAAAAAATTAATTCTTTGATTGAATAATTATTGTATATAATATATATAAAATATGATTTTATAAGGTTAATCTATTTATGTTTAATTCAAAGTTCTTTTATTAACTATAAAAAACAAAAGAAAAGGAGAATAAAATATGGTTGTTGTTAAACCTTTGGGAGATCATGAAAAAATAGAGATAGACTTTCCAAATGGAATGCATTTATCTATAAGCTATGGAACAATAATTGATAAAGAATATTACAAAGAATCCAGATTCCGGGGAAATATAAGAAAAATTATTCTTTTAGATTCAAAAGGAGAAATTATTGACCAATTAGTAGAGAATAATCCTGATAAACCTTCAACTGAAGAGCTAAAAGAGATTTATGATAAGTTATTTCCAATTTATGCGGAATTCCAATAAAAAGGTGTTTGTTTACAATGAGTGAAAGAGCATTTGGAGATCATAAAAACAAAATAATTGAAATGGAAAAAGGCTACAAAGTAATCTTAGATTACACTAATAAAGCTAATCCTTCAACTAAAGACTTTGGAGAATGGTGTTATGATAGCCAATATCTAAGAACCAGACTTTACGATGCTAAAGGAGAATTAATTTCTTCAGCTATTGTTGAAAATCTAAATTATTATTAGTGCAGAACCGTGCTTGATTGGTTCAATTACTAATTTTCTATTTTTCCACAACACACTCTTTGATTGCTGTTGCTTCAACAAAGGACTTTTCATGTAGCTATAAGTTTTTCATAGATTATAAAATGTACTTTAAATTACACAAAGACTCATTTTAGGTTTAATTTATTTTTTCACCAAGCACCAATGCTATTGGAACTTTATTGGGATTAATTTTATTCCTTTGTCTTGTATACTTAATTTACATTAACTTAAAGAATAAAAAAGATATAACATACTCTACATTACTTATCTCTATAGTATTTTTAACTATATTAGTTGGAATTATATTATCTATCTTAATTAGACCCATATTCATTTCAAGATATATAATACCAGCACTGGGAGGATTATGGCTAGGATTTTCAATTTTACTGGATAATAGTTCTATAAATAAAAAAATGTATAATGTAATAATAATTATTGTTTTACTTATTTCAGTTGTTGGCATTATTAGCTTTTATGATATTAGCTCATCAAAATATAGTGAAACAATAGAGAATCAAGAGTTATTACATGATATAAATCAGACTGACATAACTGTTTTTAATGATAAATTAAGCTATTTAAGGTATTCTCCATATATCTCTAGCGAAAATCAATTCCATGAAGATATAGATGAAATTTTAAACAGATTTAATGGTACGATTTATGTATTTGATAAATTCAATGAAGTAAATCAATCTAATACAACCTTTGAGAAAATAGGTGTTATTAACCAAGATGATGTTTATATTGTTAAAAAAGTATAATTTAAAGTTCTTTTTATATCTATAAAAAACTATTCTGAAGACATAAATTAATCTGCTTTGATGAAAATAATAGCTATTTTTCTAAATTAAAGTTAAAATAGATTAACTAATGTTTATATATATTCTCTTTTATCAGTTAATCTACAGATTCTACAATTTACTTATGGATTGATGTATTCAACTAGTTCATGATTTACAAAATGGATTATCCATAAGCATCATATTAGATCTTCAAGACCTATATCCTTTAAAAAGATGTCTAATTTATTTCCTCTTATTCCATAATAATATCCAAGCATTAATTTAACATAAAAAGTTATTGGATCTCCATCAAAATTCCATATCTCTTTATTAGAATAATATTTTTCAAGATATTCCTCTTCACCATTGAAATAATCAATTCCAACAATTAAACTGTTAAATTCATCATATTTATTTACAAATGCTAAAACTTTATTTGTTTCAACATTAGTTTCTTCCCTATATGGCAAAATTTCATCAATGGTGCATAATTTACTGGGGTTTTTAAGATAGAATTCTTGTCTTTTCTTTAAAAACAATTCTGATAAATCATTTAGATTTTCTAATAAACTTTTAGGTATAGGTTCTTTGTCAAAATCTGCTAATTTTTCCACTAATCCTTTATAATTATTTTTAATCCTTTTTTTGTTATAAACAATAAATTTATGTGTATATTTTGTCTTCATATTTTTTATTTTCAAATATTTTTACTTATAAATGTTTTTTAACAGAAATTTATTAATATAAACTGAATAGTTAATCTCTATGAAATATAGTTAAATCTCAATTTTTTTATATATGATATATTTAATTGAAATAACTATTAATATAATTTAATTTTTGGCTTTGATTAATTATTTAATTAATTTTAAAATTAATTTTATTAATTTGTTAAATTTATCGATAAATTGAAAATTTAATTTTCTTCAATTTTTAATAAATTTGATAAATTAATCTTAATTTGAGTTTCGCATAGATTAATCCAACTTTTTAAATTAAATTAATATTGTTTTTAATGTTATTTAAAATATTGATTAAAACAATTAATATTATTCAGGTAAATATAAGTTTAATTTATCGTTACTTGGATAATTCTTTTGATGGAATTTGTTGGGTAATTTGTAAATTTGAAAAAGATGTTAAAGGAGTTTAAGTGTTTTAAATTGAAAAATTATAATTTATTGAGCTATATTAATGTAAAAAAAAGAAAATAGTTAAAGATTTTATGAAAGTAACTATTAATATACCTTCCATGAGAGAACAGAAAAAAATTTTAAGTTTCATTGAAGTGATAATGGAAAAAATCAGATTATCGGTTTAAAATTTGTTTTACTAAATCATAATGAACATCTTTAGTGTAATTTAAAGTGATTTTTATTAGCTTTAAAAAACTTCCTTAACTGAGTTTGTTCACTTCAGAAGTCTAGATTTTTATCCAAGTTACAGTGTCTATACGTTTCTATTTATAATTGCAGCTATGCTTTTTAAGTTTGATTAGCTTATTTTCAAGTATCATTGATTATTGCAGTTTTTCAGTTTCCTATTGTTATTTCCATGGCTTGTTATGTTTTAATTAGACATGTTTTATCTTGGAATTTTGTCTAAACCTTTTTTTAACATAAACTTTATATATTAATATTTTAAAATAATTGTTATATATCGCAACAATTAGGAGGTTTTTTCGTGAAAAAAGCTGAAGATGTTATTGAAGAAACACCTTTTTTAATAACACATATTATATCTATACATAAAACTCATGATATCTTTTTAAATAAGTTTATTAAAGAAAGTGGAATTAAACCTAGTCAATATTATATGTTATTGTATTTAAATGAAAATAAGGATTTTAATCAGTCTGAAATTGCTGCATGTTGTTTGATGGATCGTTGTGGTGTTTCAAGAGCTTTTAAAGAATTTGAAGAAAAGGGAATTATTACACGTGAAATTTCTAAAGAAAGCAAACGTGAATATGATGTTTCTTTAACTGAAAAAGGACAGAAAATTGTTGATTTCTTACTTAGTAAAGAATTTGAATGGGAAGAAGAAATCTGTGATAATTTTGATATAGATTCAGATGAATTGCACAGAATCATGGCTCAGTTTTCTAGATTGTCTGTAGATTTTAATAAGAAGAGATATTCTAAAAAATAATTTTTTTTACTTTTTTGTTGATAGTCGCAACATTTATATGTTAGTTTAGCTAATCTATGAACAAGATTGTTATAATTAGCAACAATTATAGGTGATTATTATGGATTATATACAATTGAATAATGGAGTAAAAATGCCCATATTAGGTTTTGGTGTTTATCAAATTACAGATTTAGAAGAATGTGAGAAAGCAGTTAGTGAAGCAATAGATGTTGGTTACAGATTAATAGATACAGCTCAAGCTTATTCTAACGAAACTGCAGTTGGAAATGCAATAAAAAAATCAGGGATTCCACGAAAAGAATTTTTTATAACAACAAAATTATGGATTTCCAATTCAGGATATGAAAATGCAAAAAAATCATTAGATGAATCACTGGAAAATTTACAAACTGATTATATTGACTTAGTTTTAATTCACCAACCTTTCGGTGATTACTATGGAACTTACAGAGCACTAGAAGATTATTATAAGAAAGGAAAAATCAAAGCTATTGGTGTAAGTAATTTTTATCCAGACAGATTAATTGATTTATTGTCTTTTAATGAAATTGTACCTGCAGTAAATCAGGTTGAAACTCATCCATTTAACCAGCAAATAGAAGCACATGGAATAATGGAAAAATATGGAGTTCAAATAAATTCATGGGCACCTTTCTGTGAAGGAATGGATAATATATTTGAAAATGAAGTTTTAAAAGAAATTGGAGAAAAATATGACAAAACTGTTGCTCAGGTAATTTTAAGATGGTTAATCCAAAGAAGTGTTGTAGTAATTCCAAAATCAGTACATAAGGAAAGAATTGAAGAAAATTTCGATGTTTTTGACTTTGAATTAAGTGAAGAAGACATGGAAACCATTAAAAGTTTAGATTGTGGAGAAAGTAAATTTTTCTCACACTATGATCCTGAAATTGTAGAATGGTTTATGACTATGAAATAAAATGATTAGTGATTCAAATGGATAAAAATAATTTAGTAATTTTAATTTTAGCATTCGGTACTTTTGGAATTCTTACAACGGAAATGGGTTTTGTAGGAATTTTGCCATTGGTTGCTACTCAATTTGGGGTAAATGTAGTTGATGCAGGGCTATTTGTAAGTTTATTTGCACTTGGTGTAGCTATTGCTGGGCTAGTAATGCCTTTACTCTTTTCTAAGGTAAATTATAAAAAATCTCTTTTATTAGTTTTAGGGATTTTTATAATTAGTAATATCTGCTTTGCATTTATAACAGATTTTAATATTGCTTTAATATTAAGAGTTATTCCTGCTTTCTTCCATCCAATATTTTGTTCATTTGCATTAACTTTAGCAGCACAATTGGCAAAAGAAGGAGAAGAACTAAAAGCAACATCTAGAGTTATTATGGGTGTTTCAGCAGGAATGATTTTAGGAGTTCCAATTGTTTCATCTTTATCTTACAGTGAATCTTTTGAACTGGCAATGTTATTCATGGCTGCAATAAATATTATTGCATTTATTAGTTTAGCAATTCTAATGCCTTCAATCAAACCAAAAGAAGGAATATCATATTCAGGACAGCTTAAAGTATTGAAAAAACCATCATTTATTTTATCAATAATTGGTGTTTTATTAATATCTGCGGGATTATACAGTGTTTACAGTTATGTTTCTCTATTTTTAGGTTTAAGTAATATAGTTGGAAACTTTTTGAGTGTTGTGTTGTTCTTATATGGTGTTTTCAGTATTTGTGGAAATTATATTGCAGGACATCTGCTTAGTAAAGTTCCAAATAAAACAGTACTAATATACCCATTTATAATTTCAATTATATTCTTATTGCTCTTTGGATTTTATGATATAGTAATGGCTATTATTATATTAATGATAATTTGGGGAGTATTTGCAGGAATTGGAAACAATATCCAGCAATTTTGGATTACATCAGCAGCACCAGAAGCACCAGAATTTGCTAATGGAATTTTTTTATCTAGTGGAAATATTGGAATTACATTAGGAACTACCTTAAGTGGAATAGCTATTTCAGCTCTTGGTGTTCGCTATATTGTATTTGTTGGAATTGTTTGTTCACTTTTAGCATTTGTTTTCTTTGTTTTAAGAAATAGAGCTAGTAAATCAGAAACTAATCTAAACTAAATCTATTTCTTATTTTTTTACATTAATATTAAATAATTTTAAAAATAAATTATTTTTCATGATTATCAATAAAAGGTCTGTAAAGTCAATACTTTCGAAGTCTAATTTACCAATTGCGGGTTTTACAGTTAATCCCTATGTAGGTTGTTCTCATGCTTGTAAATATTGTTATGCAACATTCATGAAGAGATTTACAGGACATAAAGAAGAATGGGGAACCTTTTTAGATGTTAAATATTGGCCAAAAATAAAAAATCCGTCAAAATATGATGGCGAAACAATAATTATTGGTTCAGTAACAGATGCATATAATCAGTATGAAAAAGAATATGAAAGAACCAGATATTTTTTAGAAGAAATGAGTGAAAGTAATGCTAACTTGATAATAACTACTAAATCAGATTTAGTTTTAAGAGATTTAGATTTAATTTCAAAGTTTCCAGATCCTTTAATTTCTTTTTCAATAAATACTTTAGATGAAGAATTTAAAAATGACATGGATGATGCACCTTCAATTAAAAGAAGATTAAAAGCTTTAAAAAAGATTCACAAATTAGGTATAAGAACAACTTGTTTTATATCACCAATATTTCCGGCAATTACAGATTCTATTGAAATAATTAAAGAAGTAACTGATTTTACTGATTATATTTGGCTTGAAAATCTGAATTTAAGAGCTAATTATAAAAAAACTATAATGGATTATGTTAAAAATAATTATCCTGAATTTCTTGGTTTTTATGAAGACATTTACTTAAACAAAGATATTGGTTTTTGGAAGGATTTAGATGAAAAAATAAATCAATTTTGTCAGAAAAATGGATATTTATATGTAATTGATAAAGAACCATTTTTAAATAATCCGATGGAAAAACCAATTATAATCAATTATTTTTATCATGAAAAGATTAGACAAAGTTCAAAAAATAAAAAGTAGTTTTCAAATGCTCTTATTTAATCTTTTTATAGCAAAATTTAAATAGATTTGTTAGAGGAGAATTTTATGATTATTAATGTTGGTGCAAGATCAGACATTGTTAATTATTATAGTAAATGGTTATTAAATAGGTTAAATGAAGGTTATGCATATTCTAGAAATCCATTATTTAAAAATAATGTTTCTAAATTAAGTTTAAAACTGGGTTTTTTATAGAATATAAAAGGCACTTTAAATTACACAATACTAAATGGAAATACCGTAGGAAACTTTAAATATTTTCAATGTTAATATATGCATAATACAATGTTAATATATGCATAATACAATAATTGTATTGGTTTTTTAATTGAATTATGGAGGGGTATTATGGTTAGTCCAATAGTAGCAGCTATTATTTCTTTCTTCTTCCCTGGTATTGGTCAAGTAGTACAAGGTGAAACCAAGAAAGGTATAATAATGTTTGTTGCAGCAATTGTTATTTCAATTATTTTAACTTACGCATTAGGTACCATTGGTAATATTATTTACTTAATATATGCTGTATATGCTGCATACGATGCTTATAATATGGGATAAATTAATTTTTATCCATTATTTTTTTATAAAACTTTTTTTTTTAAAACATAAATTTTGCTGATTTTCACATTAATTAACAATATTTATTAATCATCCTAACTATAATTATAATATTAAGATTTTTTTCTGAAGTTTTTTATAGAATATAAAAGGCACTTTAAATTACACATCTATTAATTATAATAATAGGAGGTCAGTCCAAAAAAAAGTGATGTATGAGATGAGTTAATTCTTATTTTTTTGGAACAAATGATTTGTTATGATACATGATATTGTAATATACTTAGCTGTAAAAAAACATTATTGCAGTTTAAAATTACGTGTTTCAAATTTAAAATATAAAAGGTTTTATATAATTCTATGAAAGTTGCTAAACGAACGAAGAAAATGAACATAGCAAGAACATCCCCATGCATTCCAAAAAGTATCCTCTTTTTTTGTTCTTCACTATGTACCGTGGACAATTAGAAAAAATAGATAAAATAATATAAAAAAAGTAGATTTTAGTCTTCAGCAAATAATTTTTCTTCATCAAATTCTTTAGGATTATCAAGAGTACCAAAAATATCAGACAAAAAACCTGCAAACATACAAAGCTCTTTCCATTCAGCAAAAGCTTTAGGACTAGTCTTATACATCCCTCTCATATGCTCCATTTTCTCTTCTTCAGTCTCAAAAAGTTCAATAGCAGCAGTATGATCAGTGTTAAATGTCCCATAACCAACACGACGACCTGCATCAAGACCATTAACTTCAAAGTATCTCATGAAACAACACTCCTTCTAATATAAAAATTCAATTTCAAAACCATAATCTGATAATTTATCTTCGTATAATTTTTTATATTTATTTTTATGTTCAGTGTAATTTAAATTGCTTTTTATAATTTATAAAAAACTTAATATGAAATATCAAAAATTAGTAGATGTATATAACCAATTAGAAGAAAATTCTAAAAGATTAGAAAAAACTAGAATACTTTCTGATTTCATAAAAGAATTAGATGATGAAACTTTATCAAAGGTAGGATTACTTATACTTGGACGTGTTTTTCCTGCATGGAGTGATAAAGAATTAGGTATAGGTAGTAAATTAGTTATGGAAGCTGTAGCTAAAGCTGTTGGAACTACTGTAGATAAAGTTGAAGATGAACTAAGAGAACAGGGAGATATTGGACTTGCATCTGTTAATTTGTTTTCTAAAAAATCTCAAACTACTTTTTTTTCACAACCATTAACTATTAAATTTGTTTTTGACAATCTTATAAAGCTTACAACAATTTCCGGCTCAAAATCTACAAGTCGCAAAATATCCATTATTCTAGAGTTATTATCCCAAGCATCAGCTACAGAAGCTAAATATTTAACACGTACTATAACTGAAGAGCTTAGAATTGGTGTTGGTGAAGGTATTGTTCGTGATGCAATAGCCGAAGCATTTAACATTGATAAGGATATTATTGATAGAGCACATATGCTTACTAATGATTTAGCTCTTATTGCAGTTGTTGCTAAAAATGAAGGTGAAGATGGACTTAAAAAATTAACATTAACTCCTGGAAAACCTGTAAAGCCTATGCTTGCACAATTATCTGAAGGAATTGAACCATCAATTAAAATGATGGGTCTTGCTATTTGTGAAACTAAATATGATGGAATTAGACTTCAGGTTCACAGAAATAAAGATGAAATTAATATTTTTACAAGAAGATTAGAAAATATTACTGAAGCAATGCCTGAAATTGTAAAAGCCGTAGATGAATATTTGCCTCATGTAAATTATATTGTTGAAGGTGAGGTAATAGCTACAAGAGATGGAAAACCATTATCTTTCCAAAATATTCTACATAGGGTTAGAAGAAAGTATAATATTGAAGAAGCTATTGAAAATGTTCCTTTAAAATTATTTTTATTTGATTTACTTTACTTTAGAAAATCAATGATTGATGAACCATTACTTAAACGTAGAAAAAAACTTGAAGAAATTGTAGATACAAGTTCTGAAGAAATTAATTTAAGTAAAATGGTCAAGGGAACTATTGATAACATTCATGAAGTTGAAGAACTATTTAAAACATCCATTGAAGAAGGACATGAGGGAATAATGATAAAAGATTCTAAAGAACCTTATATTCCCGGTCTTAGAGGTAAGAAGATGCTTAAATATAAAGCGGAACCTGAAACATTAGATGTTGTAGTAGTTGGAGGAACTCATGGAATTGGTAAAAGAAAAGACTTTATCGGCTCTTATTTAGTAGCTTTAAGAGATGAAAATGATGATTTAAAGACCGTTGCTCATGTAGCTACTGGTCTTGATGATGATACTTTAAAGTATTTAACTAAAAAAATGGAAGAATATAAGCTTTCTGAAAAAGGTACTAAAGTTACCGTAGAACCTAAAATCATTTTAGAAATTGGTTTTTCTGAAATTGTTAAAAGTCCTGAATATGAAACTGGATTTTCCTTAAGATTCCCTGTAGTTAAAAGAGTTAGAAAAGATAAAGGACTTGGTGACATTGATACAGTTGAAAGGTTAATTTCCATGTACAAATAAATTCTATTTAACTGATTCAATCATCTTTTTAACTTTTTAAGTTAAATTTTTAAAAATGGAAATTTCAGATGATAAAATATTTAAAATAGCTTTAGTAGTCAGTTTAGTTGGTATTTTAGGACTTATCTTTACATCTCCCTATATTGAAGTTAAAGAAGTAGCTATTTCAGAAATTAATAAGAACATGATTGAAGAGGAAGTTTCTATAACTGGAGTTGTTGAGAAAGTATCTAAATCTTCATCAAGTAATACTTATTTTTTAACAATAAATGATGGGACTGGGCAAATTCCAGCAATAGCCTTTGAATCTGTAGTTATTGAACTAGAAAATTCCCAAACACCTATAGATATTTTTAAAAATGAAAAAGTAATAATTACTGGAACCATTACTGAATACAATTCTAAACTAGAACTTATTATTAGTGATGGCAGTTCAATTAAGCTTGCTAACTAAATGAGTGTTTTTTGATAAAAAGGCATCAATTCCATTACTTGGATTTCCATGAATTAAAACTGTTTTATTATCTAAATTAAATAAGAAAATATTGCCATCAAAGACATATTTAGCACACAAACCATAAACACCTGAAAAACCAGAAATGTTCATTTCATTTGGATAATATCCTAACCATAAAGAAGATTCTGATAAATTAGATACCTTTTCAACTACAGTTATCTTAATAAAACCTTCACCTCCATTACTAGCTAAAGATACTATACTATCTGATTGGTTTTCAATTACATAATAAGCAGGGACCTTAAAGGTTATTCCCTGTATAACAAATTCCCTATCACCATCATCTTCAGCTGGAATGAACAATAAAGAAATAGCTAATACTAAAACTGCAAATAACAAAATAAAGATGTCGGAAGTTTTTAACATATTAACACCTTATTTTAGTTGCTGATTTACCGCCAATACATCTTCAAGTTCAAAATACCCACCATAAAAGGTAATGTTATATTTACCGTATTCCACAATGAACTTATCATTAAATGATACTCCATCTACCAAATATCCGTCAACACCTTCAATTGTAGTTGGAATTAACACTATTGGTTCTGGTTGCTGATAATCAGCTACATTATCATCTTCATAGTCTTCTTCTTCAGTATTATCAACAAAAATTTCTACATCACCTTCACTATTATTTAATACAGCATATTGATTGTGATCAAATTCTGAGTATTCAAGATTAATTTCATATCCTGGAGGAGCATATAGCATTACATCTCCTACTATAAATGATCTGGTTTCATTTATATTTTTAGGACTGTCTGATAGATAAAAAGCTCCAAATATTATTAAAACTAAAACAATAGCTACTACAGGAACAAGAATTAACTTACTTTTAGAACTATCTTTTGACATAAGCAAAAACCTCCCTTAGTTGAATATTAATTTATTGTAATAAATATAAAAGTTTTTATAAAATTACTTTAAAGTTTTAAGATAACTGTCTATCTAAAATGGTTGAAATGTGAAAAATCAGCAAATATTCCTTTTTTAAAACAAAAGTTAATATATTTTATAAAAGAAAAAAACATATTGAAAGACTTTAAGGGTTTTATTATGACAAAAGAAAAACGATTATTTGGAACTTTTGGAGTTAGAAGAACTGCAAATGATGTATTAACTCCAGAATTCGCTTCAAGATTAGCTACATGTTATGGTAATGTATTTAAAGGAAAGATAGCTGTTGGTGGAGATACAAGAACCAGTACAATTATGCTTAAAAATGCCTTAATTGCAGGATTGCTTTCTGCAGGTTGTGATGTTGTGGACTTAGGTATTTTACCAACTCCTGCAGTGTAATTTAAATTGCTTTTTATAATTTATAAAAAACGTGAAGAAGAATAATTCTTTACTTTTTTAAATCTTTTTTCCATGGGCAATAGTTACTATCCCTGGAATTTTATCTACTTTTAATTTATATATAGCTTCAATCCCTTCCTTTTCAAAAGCAACACATTCTTTTTTTAGTACTTTATTTGAAATCAGTGCAGCTGTTGGAGGGCAAACAACAAAAATAGAATTGTTTTTATTTAATTCATCAACGGTTTTTTCACTTAAAGACCCTTTTCCAATATGGATCTTAACTCCATTTTCAGATAAAAAAGGTATCGTAGACTCTATTTCATATTTATTACTTGTTGTTGGAGCTATTCCTGCATCACTTACTGCTGTGTGCATTATAGCTATTCCTTCTAAATCAAAAGGAGTTTCATTGTTTTCAATAGCTTTTACTAATTTTGGAAGTGCAGCATCTCTTCCAGTATATATAGTTCCAGATATAGCTATTTTATCTCCTACTTTTAATTGAGATATATCTTTATCTGTAGCTGGTGTTTTAACTTCAATCATAAAAATCAAAAAAATAAAATTGGTGGTAAAGAAGCTAGAAAGCTCCTCCACCTCCTCCACCAGAACCGCCACCGACGCCTCCGGCTCCATCACTTCCACTTGTAGAATGGGATGATGCAGTACTCATAACTGTTGAGAATGCTCTTCCTCCATGATAGTGGTTGTAACGGTAAAGGTCATTATATTGATAGTTTTCTGGTGATAGCTCTTTCATTGCTTTTTCAACAGCTTTAGCATCACCTAATGCTGTTGCATAAATTAAATATTTATTCCAGATTACTACAGATTGTGGTGGGTGTTCTTTAATTAAAGAAAAGTCTTTAAGAAACTTAGAGAAATTCTCCCATTTTTTAGATTCTTCTCTTCCGTATTTTGTCCATTTTCCACCATAACGGTTATTTAATGTTAAAAGAATTACACCTATTGCTACTGTTCCTAATGCTATCATTCTTGCCATTACGGTCATAGGAACTTGCGGACTAGAAAACATTGCAATGATTATAACTATTATGGATGCTACTATAAGAATTAGTGCATACATAGTTATTTGGTCATGACCTTCATTATCAAAGTATTTTTCAAGTTCTGGTTTAACATATTCTTTTTCATAGCTTTTGACAGTATCTTTATATATTTCTTCAAAGATATCTGCTTCAGTTCTATTTTTAAGTTTTTTTGTCATTTCTTTTAGGCTAACTTCTCCTTCTTCTGCATATCTCTCTAAAATTGCTAAAAATTTAATTTCGTACTCCTCTAAACCTTCAACGTTCTCATATTTAATTTTAAATATTAAATTATCTTCAGATCCGTTGATTTCAATTATTCCTCTATCGATTAAATCCATAATAACTGCTTGGAATCCTTTGTCACTACAGTACCCTACATCGTCATCTTTTCCAAACATTGCATTTACAAACAATGGTGGGAGATCACTTGGTGGCTCTCTCTCATATTCTCCAATATAATCTATTTTTGGTTCACGACCATGCTTTAAATAAGATCTTAATGGAATTATTAAAGAAAGCAGTAAAAGTATTGGGATTATGGTATATAATGTTTCATTGAATTTTATAGAATTTTCATAATCATCCTGAATTTTATGAATTGTTTCATATCCATTTTCATGGACTATCTTTGCATATGGAGTTTCATTTGCAAACTGATTTAATGGAATGATTGATCTTAATTCTAAATACTCTCCACTTTCTAGTTTTCCTGTATTAATTGTTAATATAGATCCATCCCATGTTTCTGATGATTTTAAGAAATAAGGATTAATCCAGTATTCAATTCCTTCTGATGAATTAAACTGAACCATAGCAGTTAATGAATCAACATCAACATCCCATTCTTCACCCCATAACTTATATTGTAATTCTCCAACATCATTATAAATTTTAACAACACCATCATGGATATAATTGTAATTTATAGTTACTGTTGTATCTTTAATAGGCTGGGTATGTGCTTCATCAGAATAAAGATAAACTCGAATAGTAGTGGATTCATTGAAATTTAAAACTTTATAAGTAAAATAAGCACCGTCAACGGTTATATTAATATTAGAAATGCTCTCTCCAGGTTTCAGAGGTATATCTCTATAAACACCATTAAATTCTCCATCGAATTTATACTGGTAAAATTCGCTAACATAAAGATCCCCTAAAGAACCTACTGTTAAAATTATATCTCCTTTTTCTATACTGTATGATCTGTCTTCATCAGCAGCAGAAATAACGGAGATAGAGGATAATAGCAATATAGCTATTATCGATAAACCTATTATCCGTTTATTCATTTAAATCACTAAAATTTCACATTAGGAACTGTAGCAGCACTTTCTTCAGCTTCAAAGAAATCTTCTTCTTTAAAACCAAACATGCTAGCTATAAAGTTACTTGGGAATGTTTCACATAAATTGTTGTACATTAAAACAGTATCATTGTAGAATTGTCTGCTATATGAAATTTTATTTTCAGTTTCAGATAACTGATTTTGTAAATCTAAAAAGTTTTGATTTGCTTTTAAATCAGGATAATTTTCAGCTATTGCAAATAAAGATTTTAAAGTATCTGTTATCATATTATTAGCTGTAGCTGCTTCTTTAACTGTTGATGCATTTTGCATTGCAGATCTAGCTTCAGTGACCTGGTTAAATGTTTGGTTTTCATGTGTTGCATATCCTTTAACAGTTTCCACAAGATTTGGAATTAAGTCTGCACGTCTTGTAAGTTGTACATCAATTTGAGCCCATGCATTTTTAACTTTATTTCTTGCTTGAACTAGTTGGTTGTAAAGGTGAATAAATACAACTACTACAATTAAAATAATTGCTATAATAATGATTATTCCTAACATTTTTCATCTACCTTTTTACTCCAATCCATGTATATTTGATAACATAATAGCTACATCACTTTCATCTGGTTCTCCAACAATTGTGTATCCATAAGTATGGGTTCCAAATGGGAAAAAGCCTACTTCCATAGCCATACCTTCCCAGGTATACTTAATTCCATAAAATGGTATTCCATTATATTCTCTATCAACTGGAGTACTACCTGGTTCGTTTTCAAGTAAATTCTCTCTACCTGTTACTGGATCTATATCATATTGTTCTGTTGTTATTTTAACAAATTGGCCTTCTGAATTTATAACACTTTGTTCATCATCAGCAGATGAATCATCTGTATAAGTAGAAGGATAATCAAATATTGTACCGCTAACAAGGTCTGAGTTAACATCTATATTAATATTCTCTTCAATTTGACCTGTTCCACCTAAAAATCCAATAGCGGTGGTAACTACTAAAAGTACTATCCATAATATGAGAACCTTCCCCCAGGATATTTTTTTACCTTGGGGAGTTTCTTTATGGAAATATGCGCTTACTTGTGCATCTAATTCATTAAATTTGTCGAGAAAGCTCATTTTTAAGCCCCTCCTTTAAGGTTTTCATTATAGAAATAATTTCCATTATGTTGATTAATAGCTCTTGCACTTAAGAATGCATCAATTACCATAATTAAGAATACAATCCAGTATAGAGTCATATTAATTAGTTGACAAATAGTTAAAACTATCATGAAAACTATTCCTTTTAAAATTTGGCCGTTATAAAATTGTCCAAGTGCAGGAAGAATACATAAAATAACAGAAACAATTACATTTTTCTTATATACAATTCCAGCTCCAGAAGTGGTTACTGGTTCTTCTTTTATTTGGGCTACTTCATTCACTTTTTCAGCTTTTGGCTGTGAAGTTTGAGTAGTTTGTTCTGTAGAAGTTTCTGTTGTGGTTTTGGTTGTATTAAGCGCTTCCCCACAATTTTCACAAAATTTACTATTTTCTTTTACTTCTTTTCCACAATTAGGGCAAAATTTAGCCAATCTAATCACCATTTAATATATATGTTTACATAATAATATATAATTTATTATTTAATCTTAGGGTTTATATTGATTATAATCTTATTTTAATGGTAATTAGGTATTTATCTATTATTTGAATGATTATAAATCATTTTATTTAAAAATTAGCTTATGTTATCCTTACTTTTTAATTTTTTATTAGATTCAGCTTTATTTATATAATGGTGAATATTATTTTAAAAAAGTAAAATTAATTAAAAATTGTATTTTAATTGTTTTTAGTTTTTAATATTGATAAATTATTTAAATACTTATTAACATAATTATTAATTGTTTGTAATTGTCATGATTATTAATTATTTTAGGAGATTCTAATGATTAAAATAGATGAAAGATTATGTAAAGGTTGTGTGTAATTTAAATTGCTTTTTATAATTTATAAAAAACTAATTAAGGAGGTTATTTTTTTATGCTATTTAAAGAACCTAAAGGGTCTAAGTACCAGATTATTAATTTTCCTAATGGAATGAAAATTATAATAGATTATGATCGTGCACCCATAGAAGAAGTGAAAAACAGTCCTGCAAATAAAGATCCTAAAATGATTTGGAAAAATGGTCGTAGATGTGATGATAATATTCAAAGAGTCAGGTTATATGATGAAAAAGGAAAACTTTTAACCACTTCTATTGAAGAAATTACATGGGACCGTGGAGGGCATCCAGATGCTGTACCCCTTAGAGGAAAAATTCGTTATTTAGAAAATGAAATTCTTAAATTAAAAGACCAGTTAAATGAAAATGGTATTCATTGCGATTACTAAAAAAAAATAAGGTGATGCAATGAAAAAGATGAAACTACCATCTAAAGACTGTATTGATGAGATAATTGAGAAACAAGTTGCAGGAAAAGGATATCCTTGCTATTTTAGCAGCATACTCAAATGTGTAATTTAAATTGCTTTTTATAATTTATAAAAAACCCTTACTAATTTTTCTTATTTTACTAATTTAAATAGCTAATTGAGCTTCTTTTAAAAATATTATTAGGAAACCTATTTTGTATTACTTTTTCATAAGGGGTTTCCTAATTACCATTGAAGATAAAATCCTTCATATTCACCATCACCAATTAAAGTATCAACAAGAACTGAACATTGATTATCAATAATTTCAAGATAGGATACTTTTTCATCCCCATAACTTATTTCTGAATGTAATTTATCCATTATTGCTGCTGCTAATATTTTTCTTGATTCTAGATTTAATGCATTATTTCTATGATCTATTGAATCTTCATCTATCTGTTTATAGTTTATTAATTTGATTACAGTTTTATCTACAATTTGCTGTCTAAATTCTTCAATTAAATCATAGGTTAGGCTTGTTCGCTTATATCTGTCTGCATGTAAAAAACCACAGTATGCATCAAGTCCATGAAGTAGTATTGATTTTGTTATTTGTGAGGCTAATATTGCATATCCATAGTTCAACATTGCATTGACAACATCATTTTCTGGCTTTTGGTTTCTATTTTTGAAATTAACTGATTCTGGAAGCAGCATTGAAATTGAATCCCAATATAGAACAGAAACTTTTCCTTCAATACCCATTATTACATTTTTAATTGATGAATCATCTCTTATCTCTAATTTTTCCAGTTCTATTAGATATTCTTTTATTTTATTCTCATTTTCTTTTACTTTCTTTATTTTTTTATTTTTGTTTAATGTTTTAATTGTTGATTTCTGATTTTTTATTTTTGTTTTTACAATTTCAATAGCTATTTTAAGTCCTTTTTCATTATCTGATGATCTGTATTGTTCCTTTTTCAGCTGAACATATTTCTGATTTGGTGTTTCCAATATGTATTCTACTTGACCAAAGTAGTTTACTGTGATTAAATTAACATTATTTCTTGAAAGAAGGGATAATGCATCAAATGTGATATATCCTTTCCCAACAATGGTTATATCATCAATATCATCTGCAGGAATTTTATATATTAATTCATCCTTTTCTTTAACTACAATCTGATTGTCCTTCTTATGAATGGACTTGTTGTAGCCTTCTATTATCAATTTCATAATACCACATACCATTTATTTTCACTTAATATCTCTTTTCCAATGGTTTCTATCTTATTATAACATCCTTTACATAATGGGATTATCATGATGAATCCTTTTTTAATATTTTTTTCTTTTATTTTTCTTTTTAATTCCTTGAATTCAATATTTGATAAATCTGTGCTGTATGATGTTTCAGTTATTTTTTTAAACCCATAATAATCTAGAATTCCTGTAAGAATGTTTGTATCCTGTTTAAATCTCATCTCAAATATAATTAAAATATTCATTATCTTTGACACCTCTTAAGACTATTTTATTATAAAATTAATAATTATTTTTTATTATTAAATTAACTTTTAAAGTATATTTTAATATTAGTTAAATAAATAAAAAAGACTTAAATAATTTGCATTCAAAAAATAGTATTATATTTTAAAGGTGTATATAATGGATAAATGTCCAAAATGTGGTAAAAAACTTAAAAGTAATGCTAAATTCTGTACTGCTTGCGGATATTCAATTGAAAATAAAGAAACTAAAAACAATAAAAATAGTCTCAATTTAACAAATATCCTATTAATCATCATAGCTGTTTGCTGTATTGCTTTAATAGGTTTATTTGCTACTGGTGTTTTCCCAGCAGACAATCAGGAAGTTGCAGCACCTACTGAAAATAACACAACTGAAGCTCCAGTAGCTTCTGTCAGTGAAAATGAATCAGAAGATGAAACTACTGAATATTATGCAAGTTCAAAGACAGATAAGTTCCATTTACCTAACTGTGAATGGGCTCAAAAGATTAGTCCCCAAAATTTAGTAACTTTCAATTCCAGGGAAGCAGCACTTGATAGTGGTAGAACACCATGTAGTGTTTGTAACCCTTAATTTTATTTTTTTATTTTTCTTGCAAAATTCATTTTTTATATTTCTAACATTTCCTTCTTAACAAAACTAATTTTTTGTTTTTAGATATACAATCAAAACTTGAATTAAAAATCTTAAGAAAATTTTTTTGAAATTAATTTTTTAATACTTTTTACTATTATAGTATTAAAGTATAATTTCAAGTGTAAAATAAGGGAAAAATCATCAAAATTTTAAAATTTGCAAAACTATCAAATATGCCATAGTTACATCTACATGTATTGATTAAAATTCATTATTTTCTTCAAGTTTTTTCAAGCAAAAAATTGAGAATAAATTTTACTTCGTTATAGTATAGTTTAATGAACTAAAATTTAGAGATGATCTCAATGAAGAAAAAAATTAAAAAATTTGACTTCAGAAATAAAAAAATTTTATAAAAAAATTAAAATTGTTAAAAGTAGTAAATATTGATAACTGCATATATATGTAGTTAGTGCAAATAGCTATTTTCTAAAAAAATAAAAAAAAGAGTAGAATAATACTACAATACATATAATAAGTATTATATGTAATAGTATTATTATTCTACTATATCAATGAACTCTTCAACATCAGTTTGTGTTCCACCCCTAAACTGACCATTACCATCTCTATCTTCCCAACCAAAAGGAGTATATACAAAATGACCAGAACTATCATCTCTTAAATAAGTATCAGTAGCAGCATCATAATGATATACATCATTACCATAACCCCAAGGATCATATTCTTCACTACTAGTTGATGTAGGAGTATTTACTTCAGGAGCAATACTTGTATTAGTAGTATTATTAATATATTTATTAGAGTAATCAGTATTATTATTGTTTGAAAGAACTAAAAATGATGCTAGAGCAATACAAACAATAACAATAATTATCAGCACAATAATTAAGTACTTATTGTTCCCTTTAATGTCCATTAAATCACCATTTATTTAAATTTTGCAAAAAATGTATTATTTCAATAAATCCATGTATATGTAGCTAGTGCAAATAGCTATTTTCTAAAAAAATAAAAAAAGAATTTAAGACAAATCTATAAATCACCTACTTCTTTTCTAAATTCAATAACTTCGCTTTGAGTTGAACCAGAAAACTGTTGTGGCATATCAACATTAACCCAAGATCTGCCCTCATATATGTAATGGTCTGAACTGTCATCTCTTAGATAAGTATCAGTAGCTGCATCATAGTGATAGATATCATTTCCATATCCATAAGGGTCATAATCTTCACTAGATTCTACAGGTTCTGGAGAAGAATTAACCTCTGTTGCAACGGTTGTATTGTTAATGGAAGAAGTATTATTAACTTCTTCACTGTCATTATCAATAGTTAACAGTACAGCTCCAACAAGAACACAACATACTATGATAATTATTAATAAAATTAACAAAAGTTTATTAAGTTTCATTGTTATCAGATTACATTAACTTGTTAAAGGCAATATCATCAGCTACATTTTCACCATTGATAATCTTTTTAATTGCTTTATATACATCAAATATGGATAAAAGATATAATCCAAAGCATGCAATAAATCCAATAATCATAGCTATCAATGATCCAATAGAACCTAATATTAGTCCTAGTATAAGATTTAATACGCCAAAGAAAATCAATGCAAGAACAACTTGAGTTATTAAAAAGGATATTCCTCTTTTAAATAAACCTAAATAGATATGACCTGCACCCACTATAAATAATGATAATAAGAATCCAGTTCCAGGGTTAAAGGTAGCAATTAAATTATTTCCAAGAGTATTGCTCATTTTAGAACTAGCTGCATCATTTTCTGATTTACCACATTTAGGACATACAACATCATTTACACTCATTTCTGCACCACAATGAGTACAGAATCTTTTAGTTAAATTTTCAGTTGGTTGTTTGATTCTAGATCCACAGACATTACATATTAGTGCATCTCCAACCTCTTCACCACATTCTTGGCATTTTACCATATTTTTTCACCTAAAAAATTAATTATCCAAATAATATATCTTGTTTCAATTTATCAAATTCTTCCTGAGAAATAACACCACTTTCTAGAAGTTCCTGATATTCTTTTAACTGTTGAGCTTTAGTTGGTTCTGAACTTTGATTTTCAACAATAACAGTTTGTGGTTTTCCTTTTTGCATTTCAAATAAGTCAACTAATTTTTGACCGAATTCAAAACTTGGGAGTCTAATCTCATATGATGTGTTGTCCACTAATTTGATTAATAAACGGTCAAACATATCACCACTGTCATTGTTTGCAATTAAATCTTTAAATCTTGCTGCTTTTAGACTTTGAATATCATTTTGAATTGATTTCATTATATCATGAGGAGTTGTCCATGCTCTTTTGGTAATATCTTCCCATTGGTCTGTTTTTCCACCAAGCCTTTTAGTTACCCTCATTGATACAACTTTATCAAAGTAAAAATTGTTTATACCAGCATTAACCTTTTTAAAATCCCTATTATCAATTTCCATGAAAACAAATTTTTCTTCTTTTACTAAAAAGAATCCATCAATCATGGTTTCATTACCTAAATAGCTAGTAGGATTTAAACCTACAAGTGCATTAAGTTTTTTGTGTTTTGTTGTTCCAGGTTCAAGGAAATTATATCTTTTAATACTGGTTAAAAAGTAATCTTCATCTTTAATTCCAAATTCAACAGCTAGTTGATCATATCTTTTAAGAATTTCATCTCTTCTAGCTTCCCATTCTTTTTCTTTATAAGAATAGGATGGACCACTTTTTAGCTTATATCCACATCCAACACAGAAGTTGGTATCTTCATTATTTACAACACCACATTTTGGGCAGACATTGCTTGTACTGTTACTACCTGAAAGATCAAGTTTTTCACCGCAGTTAAAGCAAAATGTGGAATTTTCAACTTCTGCACCACAATTACTGCATCTAACCATAATAACACCTAAAGTACATTATTTAATTTATTTCTCCAGTCTTTATCTTCCATTTCTTGATGTGTAGTGTGTAAATCATTAGATACTTTTGCAATAGCTTCGTTAAGAGAGTCTATTTTATTGTTCATAATATCTAATTCTAATTTCATGAATCCTTTTTCAATGTCAGTGTAAAGTTTTGAATTAGCTTCACTAATCATTTCAATTTCTGATTCTTCAGTTAATACATCCATTAATTTTAAGAATACATGTTCTTGGTGTTGTTTTTCATATTCTTTAATGTCAGCATTCATATACACTTTATCTAATAACATTTTGATTACATTAATAAAGTCTTCTTTATCTGCTTCATTTATATTGTGTGGAGTTAAATTAGTTTTCAATAAGAATATGGATTCATTGATGTCATTTTCTTTTAATATAATTGAATAACCTTTATTTTCAATATATACTAAAGCTATAGCTTTATCTTCGTAAATATTTATTTCTACTTTTGCAAATTCTTTAGGAATTGATAAAAAATCTAAGTTACGAACCAACATTTTTAAATCACCTTTAAATGTTATTCTCAAAAGCTACTGTTTTTTATTTAAATAAAATAAGAATCTTATGAATTTAGATCCTTTAATTTTAATAGAAAAAATTAACTTTTGTTACTATAGATTTTGTTAATTATATGATATAAAAGTTGTGTTTAAATAAAGTTATTTTAAGTTTATTTTATATAATATTAGAAATAAACAAATAATAGTGTGTTTAACTGGAATTTATTAAAAGCCATGATTAAACTTTTTTTAATTAGAAAATAGAACTCAATAATTAAATTTTTTATTAACCAAAAGATTTAAATAATATTGTGTATAAGTTATTAATAAGTGATATATATGGGACAACTAGTAACTGTAATTGTAGGCGTGTTAATTGCCTTAGTAATTTTCTGTTTCTGTGGATAATATGAAACTTAAAAAAAATATTTTTTTATTAATTTTTATTTTATTTATTAATTTTTTAAATGAATCTTACCTGAAGACAACAGGTTTTTGGTTTTTTAGTGACTATTTAAATGATTTAATGGCTGTGCCTCTGTTTTTCTCAATTGTTAATATTGTTAATCAAATTGAAAATAGTAGGGAAATAGCTGATCTATCCAACTTAACTATAATAACTATAATACTTTCTTTTTTAGGAGAATTTGTAGCTATTTACACAAGACCTAGAAGTACAGTGGATATTTTTGATATTTGCTGCTATTTTATAGGAATGATATTTTATTATATCTTCATAAACAGCTCCTGTAAAAAAATGATATGAAAAAATATATTAAATAATATATTAAAAATAACAATTGATTTATTAAAATTTAGGCAGATGAAAAAATGGTAAGCTCTGAAATTGAATCATATATAAAATTCACAAAAATAAACTCTGGTGACTCAATTAAAATAGAACAACAATATGTAAAATTAAGAGAAGGTCAAAACAAAATAATGACTTTTAGTTATAAGGCACCCATATTTGAAATGATTGAATTTGAAAGATTCTTTGAAGATACTCCAACATCAGAAAGAATCAATGTAGATATAGGTGGAACTGGAGATATTGGGGCTCAATTTCGTGGAATCATTGAAGGAAAGGAAAAAAATTACAGTCAAAATATAGATCATAAAATTTTATTGCTTGAAGAATATAAATGTCCATCAAAAGAAGACCTTAAAAAAATAAAACCAACATCACATTTTGTTAAAAGAGTGATAAAAGATAATTGATAGCTATTTTAATTTAGTTAAAACTTCAAGGCCTAAATCAGTGCATTTGTACAATCTTCCTTTTGATACTTCTTCATTTAAACAAACAACTAACTTTTTATTTTTTAAATCTTTTAAGGCATTAGACACTTGTGATGAAGTCAAATCGGTTTTTCTACAAATGTTGGAAGGTAATATATATTCTGCATCACCAATAGCTTTGAAAGTTTTTTTTCTAGCAGGTGATACTTCTAAAAAACCAATTAAGGACCATATTTTTTCTTCAGTCATATTTTTACTCTCCATGTATTCATTTATATTACATAAAATACATTGTTATCTGTTAAATAGCTTTATTTAACTTAATAATTATCCTAATAAAACTTAATTTATACACAATTTTTATATAATCTCTTTAACAAATATAATATTAAAAATAATATATGAGAGGATAAAAAATGGTTTTTTGTGCAAATTGTGGAACCGATATAGGAGAAAATAATTTCTGCCCTAACTGCGGTTCAAAAGCCCCTGAAGTTGAAGAAAGTACTCCTCAAATAGAGGAAATACATCACGAAGAAGCAAGTAATGGTAAATTTGACCATATTACAAATAAAGAAAAAGGATGGATTTCCAGTAAAATATCCAATAAGCTTGAAAAAAGCAGAACCTTTGATAAATTTATTGATGTAATGACACATGAAAAAATTCTAGAAACACAAAAGAGTAACAGTGCAATTGAATCTGAAAAATTAAAACAAATTGAGAAAAAAATTTTAGACAATGTTGAACCGGGATTTCGGGAAGTATACAGATCAATTGATGATGAATTTTTAAGAGTAATATTCCTTCTTGAAAGGGAAAAGTTAGGTGCAGGAGTAGACACATTATCCATTGTAGTTTCCACTATTAAAACACCAACTAAAGGTTTATCTTATGAAGAAACAGTTGAATTTTATACTGAATTGCTTAATAAAACTAGAAATGAATTAAATCTTGAAAGACAAAAACCAGATTTTAATGAAAGAGAATATTATAAAAGCAAAGTAAAAGAAGCAAAAATAGAAAATCTTTCATTTTTAGGATTTAAAACCTTAAAATAAATCCTTATCTTTTTATTTTTTAGACTTATAAAAATAGCTATTTGAATTATTTAAGACTAATAACACATTAAAATGAACTTAATCTTTAATCAGTTCATAAGAATTGTCAGCAAAATTAAATAAATACTGTCTAAAAGAAGTTTCGCCTTTTTTAAAGTTAACATGTATATAATCTTTATCTGATGAAGTTTCTATGCTTGTAAAAATAAATCCTTCCTTTTTAACTTCATCTATTAACTTAATAGCCTCAGAAATATTAGCTAATTTATATTCAGCTGATTTTACATCAATATGTTCTTTATAATTTTTTGGTGTTAAAACCATTTTAAAATCTTTACTAAATTCAATATAATCTTTAAAAACGTATTTTCCTTCATATTCTAATTCATGACTTTCAAAATTATATTTAAAGATTATTTTATTATTATTTGCATCTGAAAAAGAGATGAGAGGGTACTCAATTCCAACTTCATAGAGTATGAAATTATATCTCTTTTCATATTCTACTATCCTATTTAATATTATAAATTTTTCAAAGGAATTATTATTTTTATTAAATGCCTCTTTTAACCTTGATTCTTCATTATATAAGTCATATGTTTCATTTTCAATATTATATTTGAATTCTTTTATTTCCATTGAGTCATTTCTACCAAAACCAACTATAATTTCCATATCATTATCCTTCTGTTGTGGTATAGCTTTATAATAAGACAATTTAAATCCATTACTCCCTTCTCTATTAATGAATTCAATAAATTTCTGTGAAGTTAATAAAAAAGAGTATGATTCAAGAATTGGAACTGTTATATTTTCCAATTCTAAATAATCATCTTCACATACATATGTTCCACAGTCACAGATTTTATCTCCTGGAGAAACATAAGAACCACAATTTGGACAAAATGGCATTTTAATCATCTCTTAATATTCATCATTCATTTTATTTATATCATGCTCAAGATTTGAGATATAATGATTAAGATCCATTAGTAAAGTTGAAAATGGATATTCAAAATCATATGGAAATTTATTTGGTTCAATTTCATCTCTTAAATCTTTAAAGTCATCAAGCAACTCACTATAACCATCTAAATCTTGATTATTTAGATTATAATATCTACTCTTAAGAGTATCATATTTTGAGAAAATCTCCATTGTCATATTTTCTAAATCTGGTCCTTCCTCATCTCCACCAACATAGGTTCCACACATACATGTATTGTCTCCTGGAGAAACATATGAACCACAATTTGGACAAAATGGCATTACAATCACCTCTTAAATATTATATTATTACTTATTCCCATATATCAAGTTCATCAATAACCTTTGTTAAAGCAATTTTAACTTCATCCCAGTCCTCTGCATCTTTAAGGTTATAATATTCGTAGCTACCCATACCATGACCATATGGTCTTGAAACATAGCATCCATAGTCAACTGTATAATCTTTATTTATGAATACACCATATCCTCCTAACATATAAGAATATTTACCGTAGTAACCATTAAAATCTTCACCAAAGTCTACTTTTAACTCCATTTCATTATACTCTGAATCATAAATTACTATTCCTTCATAACCTGAAGCATCAGGATCATGATACATCAATCCCATATTCAAAAATACTTGTTCATGGTTTTTCAATCCATTATCTATTGAATTTACTTCAAGTTCTACTTCCTCTTCTGGCCTTCCATTATCAAAAGCCATGAATATCATAGTATCGTAAATGTCGGAATATTCAGATTTAATAAATTCTACTGCTTTTTCTATGTTTATTTTTTTAACCATATTAATCACCTAATTTTTAATTATTCCCATATATCAATTTCATCAATAACTTTTGTTAAAGCAATTTTAACTTCATCCCAATCTTCAATATTATTGAAGTTGTAATATTCGTAGCTACCCATACCATGACCATATGCCTCTGATGTGAAATAACCATAATCAGCTGTATAATCTTTATTTATGAATACACCATATCCTCCTCTCAAGAATGCATACTTACCATAATAGCCTTCATAATCTTCTCCAAAGTCTAACTCCAAGTATATGTCTTCATCTGACCCATAAATTACAAATTCATCACTTGCTTCATAAGGATCATGATATAATAATCCTAATTCTATAAACACTTGGTCATGAACTTTTAGTGCATCGTTAATAGATTTTTCATCAAGATCTATCACATCTGTTGTTTCATTGTCATCAAATGGCATAAATATAAAATATTGGTATATGTCATAATGTTCCTCTTTGATAAAATCAACAGCTTTTTTTATGTTTATTTTTTTAGCCATGTTTTTCACCTTTACTTATTATTATGTGTATTTAATATATAAATCTTGTGTATAAATAGTTATTAAAATATTAATAAAAATTAAAAATCATGACAAATTATTTTATTTTGAAATTTAACCTAATAAAACAAAAATTAAACAAAATAATAATTTTTGAAATGAAAATTAATGATATATAAACAATTATTTTTAATAAATCAAAATTTTAATCAATAAAATTAAATTTAAAAAACAAATAGTATTATTTTATTAATAAGTAAAATGAAAAATTATAATAATAAAATTTTTGGGCGTGAAGATATTATTGAGGAAAACATAAAAGAGGCAAATGAAGATTCTGAAGAGTTAGAAGAAAAGCCGTGGAAAGATTATAAACTGCATTTAGTGGTTCTTGTAATTGTAATAATAGCTGAATGGATTGGAAAACGTGAAATTCATCTCTCTGATTCTGTCAGTTTAATTATAATGCCTTTACTATATTCAATGGTATTGGGTTTAGCTTTAGTTTTATCTAAAAGATTTAAATGGATTTCCCTAAAACAATCCAGAATAGCTGAAGCTTCAATGCTATTATTTATTGGTCCCTTGTTATGTAAACTAGCTGTTTCAAGTGGACAGTCTATACAGTTACTATTCGATGTAGGTCCAGCATTAATATTGCAGGAATTTGGTAATTTAGGAACAATCTTTTTTGCACTTCCAATTGCATTACTTCTAGGATATAAACGTGAAACAATTGGTATGACAAATTCCATTGGTCGTGAACCTAACGTTGCAGTTGTTATTGATAAATATGGTTTCAATTCTCCTGAAACACGTGGAGTATTAATGATTTTTATTGTTGGAACTGTAATTGGAACATTATATATCAGTTTCCTTTCAAGTATCTGTGTTTCAGCACTTCCACTACATCCTTATGCATTTGCAATGGCTTCAGGCGTAGGTAGTGCAAGTTTAAATGCAGCAGCACTAGCTCCAATACTAGCATATTTCCCTGAACTAACCCTAAATATAGAAGCTTTTGCAGGATTTAGTAACCTGCTTTCATTCTGTGTTGGAATTTATCTATGTATATTTGTAGCTATTCCACTAGCTGAAAAATTATACAATTTCCTTGAACCAAAAATTGGTAGAACCAGATCTGATTTAAAAAATATAAAAGAAAATGATGATAAGGAGATGAAATAATGGCTGAAGAAACTCAAAAGAAAGAATTAGTTTCTATTGAAGAGGTTGTAAACTGGATTTTACTGCTTGTTATCTTTTCAGTTCTTGTTTCAATCGGTAGTTATGTAGGTTATCATCATCCTATTGGTCTTTCATTAGTAGGTATGTTTATATTATCATTTGTTACCTTAATTGGAATGCTTTTAGAGAAATATATTCCTTATAATATCTCATCCATCATTTATATCAGTGTAATCGGTCTTATTATAGCACTGCCAATAATGCCAACCTCTGATTTTGTAATCTACTATGTATCTCATGTGGAGTTATTGTCTATTGTGACAGTATTTTTAGCATATGTTGGTATAGGTATTGGAAAAAGCTGGGATCAGTTTAAATCAATGGGATTTGGTGGAATCTTTGTAACAATGGCTGTTATAACTGGAACCTTTTTAGGGTCAGCTATTATAGCTCACTTTGTTTTAGTTTTAACTGGAACTCCAGTTTAATTTCTTTTTTTAAATTAATTATATTTTAATTTTTAAATATTGCTATTTCATAAAACCAAATATTTTAATAAAAGATATTTTTTAAATATTAATTGAAAGATTTAGAAGGTAAAAATATTTAAAATATTTAGCCTCTTCATGCTTCGTTACCACAGGTAAGGACATTAAATAGCTGTTGAGGTTCTTCAATCTTTAAAAGCTTTTTTTATTTAAACTACCTTTTTTATCAAGATAATTTTTTAGATATTTTCATACTCTTATGGTTATTAATATATTATATAAAATTATAATATAGAATATACTATATTAATCAGGTTTTTGATAAAATGAGTAAAAAACAAAGTTTTCATGATTTAAAAGAAATGTTAGAACTTAGAGAAGGGGAAATTGATGAACTTAATCTTGAAATAGGTGAAAAAGATGAAAAAATAGCTAAACTAACAAGGTATATTGCCAAGCTGAAAAATGACAATAAAAGTTTAGAAATTAAAATGGAAAGTGAAATCAATAATGAGAAAGCTAAGCTTAAGGAACTTGACTTTCTTGAAGAAAAGTTAAAGGAAAAAGATGCCATTATTGAAGATAAACAAGATCAAGTAAAATATCTACGTGAATTAATAGATGACTATAGATTACAGATTAAAGAAGTTACAGAAAACCTTGAAGTTCAGCTTAGAAAAGTATCAAAAACCTATGAAGATTTACTAAATCAGAAAGATATGATTATTGAAAAACAGGACGAAAATATAGGTAGTCTAATAAAATCAACCGAAGAAATGAATAAAACTAATAAAACCAGTATGTACAGCCTTGAATCTCAAAATAAAAAGTATCAAAAGTTAATTGATAAACTAGAAGAAAAATTATAAAAGAAGTGAAAGTAAATGAAAATCTGTTTATATGGAGCAGCCAGCAGAAACATAGACAAAAGCTTTACAGATGAATGCTACAAACTAGGAGCTGAAATAGCTAAAAAAGGACATACACTAATCTTTGGTGGAGGAGATACTGGAATAATGGGTGCTGTCAGCCAGGGAGTAATTGACAACAATGGAAAAACAGTTGGAATAGCACCTGAATGGATTGATGATTTTGAAAAACTCTCACCAAACTGCAGTGAGTTCATCTATGTAGACTCAATGGATGAGAGAAAAAACCTATTTTTAGAAAAATCAGATGCATTTATAATAGCTCCCGGAGGAATAGGAACTTTAGATGAGCTATTTGAAATCCTTACACTTAAAAAATTAAAAAAACATGATAAAGAAATAATAATTTTCAATTTAAATAGCTATTATGATAAAATGATTGGAATGCTCAATGAAATGGATGAAAAAAAATTTTTAAACACCAAATTTGAGTTATTTAAAATAGCTGATACAGTTGATGATGTTTTAAACTATTTAGAGTAGGTAATATGAGTATAGAAATTAGAGAAGGCAGACCAGGTGAGGCAAGTTTAGTAGCACACCTCTTTTTTAAGCTATTTGAGAAAAATCATGACTTTCTTCCCACAGTTGAAGGTTATATTCTAAATTCAATAGCTGAATATTATGATGACTATGAAGACAATGGATTATGGGTAATAGATGACAATGGTGAAGTTAAAGGAGCAAACAGTGCTGTTAAAAAAGGTGAAAACCTTGCACAGCTAAGACTCTTCTGCATCCACGAATCCCTGCAGTCAAAAGGATATGGGAACAGACTACTTGAAATAGCTATGGATTTCTGCAGGAAAATGAACTATAATCATGTAATCTTATGGACAGTTGACATATGCAGTGAGGCACGTCATCTATATTCAAAATTTGGCTTTGAATTAACTGAAACAAAGGAAAATACTGAATGGGCAGATTATAAAATGACTGAAGAGAAATGGGAAGTTGAATTGGAGTAGATTATATGGAAATACGTGAGATGAAAGAAGGAGAGGCAGGTTTAGTAGTATATTTTCACTATAAAGTGGCTAAAAAGGCATATGACTTTAATCCATTAATGGAGAAGGAATTTCTTGAAATAATGTGTGAATACTTCAATGATAAGGAGAACAAATACTGGGTAATTGAAGAGGATGGTGAAATTTTAGGATCTCTTGGTGTTGATAAAATCAATGCAAATGAAGCCCAGTTAAGGTTATTTGCAACTGACCAGTCAATTCAAGGTCAAGGTGCAGGTAAAAAGCTTGTAAAAACTGCTTTAGATTACTGCAGAGAAATTAACATAAATCATGTTATTCTTGAGACCATGGATATATGTAAAGCAGCACGCCACATTTATTCAAGCTTTGGCTTTAAATTAGTTGAAAAGATTAGAGAAGATAATGAAAGTGCTGATTATCCAATTGTTGAAGAAAGATGGGAGCTTGATTTATAACACTTAAAAATTTAAATATTTTGTCTAAAATAATTAATATAAGTTATAAATTTTTTTATTAAAGAGTAGAGTATGTCTTTTCAATTAGTTTCAACAATATTTATTGCAGTTGCCTTAGCTATGGATGCATTTAGTGTATCTATAACCAAAGGTTTTACACAAAAAGATTTGATTAAAAGTCAAATATTTTACTATGGGCTTTTCTTTGGATTTTTCCAATTTTTAATGCCACTTTTAGGTTACTTATGTGGATCTACTGTTGCATCATTAGTATCTGCAGTTGCTCCATGGATTGGATTTATTCTTCTTTTAGCTATTGGATTAAATATGATTCGTGAAAGCTTTGGTGATGAAGAAGAAGTTACTGACAAGTTCAGCTTTAAGGAAGTTACATTACTTGCTATAGCTACAAGTATTGATGCATTTGCTGTTGGTCTAACCTATGCATTTTTAGGAAGTGAGATTTTAATTCCTTCACTTATTATTGGTGTTGTAGCATTTTTATTTGGAATCTGCGGTGTTTTCATAGGTAGAAAAATAGGAAATTACTTTGGAAACAAATTCCAGATTGTTGGAGGAATCATTCTCATAATTATTGGTGTTAAAATCCTTCTTGGATTTTAAATTCTTTTTTTTTAAAATTTAATTTTTTATTCAATATAGCTTTATTTAAACACAACTTATATATCTCTTCTTTAATAAATACTTTAAAAGGAGAGATATAATGGAAAAGAAAAACTTAATGATAATCATATTAGCAATTATTGTTATAGCCTGTATAAGTGTTGGAGCATTTATATTATTAAACTCTGATTCAGAAAATGACAATAATCAAGCAAATATAACAAATAATACAACTACTAATACTACAAATGACACTGCTGAAGTGATTAGTGAAGATGATGACACATCAGAGTCTTCAGACACCTATTATAACGAAGCAGGAGATATGCCTTCTGAAGAGTATGAATATCACTATTCCAATCAGTTTGGAGAATATGTTCGCTTTGACCCAGATGTTTATGTTATTGACCCATCTTCAGGTTTACCTTACCATGGAGGATATGTAGACATTGATGGAAATCCAATTTCATTATAAAAAAAAAAAAAAATCTCATTTTTATTTTTTAAAAGATTTATTTTAAAAAAAAGTAAGAATCAAGTAATATTTACTTGATTTAAGGTGTTTTATGGAGGAATATAAAGTTTAAATTCTTCTTAATGCATTTCTTGCATCTGCTTCGATTCTGGATATTTCTTCATAGGAATCACTCCCATATCCAAAATCCCAATCTCTTTCTAATATGCGAATATCATCAAGGATACGATTATATACTTCTGATGCACGTGAATAGTTACCATTTCTTTCATAAGAGCTAGCATCATTGTACATATCTCTTAATTTTTCATAGTCTTCTCTGAAACTTAGTATAAATGATGTTCCACAGCTACATGTACTATTTCCAGATGGCACAAATGCACCACAGTTAGGACAATATGGCATTCTTAATCATCTCCTCTTTTTAATGTTGTGTATAATATGTTATTATAATGTTATAATATATAAATGTATTTGTTGTTTATTATGTTTTTAAATATAAAAAGAATTGTTATTATAAACATCATGTTAATGAAATACCACAAATCTATTAAGTAAAAAAGCACAAATGTGTTAAATGAAATACCACAAATCTATTAAGTAAAAAAGCACAAATGTGTTAAATGAAATACCACAAATCAATTAAGTTTAAATTAAGGGGAATTTTATGAAACAATATTTAACAAGATATATGGATGCAGAATTGGAAAAATATCTCAAAACTATTGGTGCTGTGTTAATTGTTGGTCCTAAATGGTGTGGAAAAACAACAACTGCAGAACAACATGCCAAAAGTGTTATTAAATTACAAGATAAAGATAAAACTGAATCTTATTTAAAACTAGCAGATATTAAACCATCAAAGCTATTAGAAGGAGAAAAACCAAGATTAATAGATGAATGGCAAATAGCTCCTGTATTATGGGATAGTGTACGTAATAGTGTTGATGAAATAGGTGGTGAAGGTTTATATATCTTAACTGGTTCTACAGTTGTTGATGATACAAATATTATACATTCAGGAACTGGTAGAATTTACAGATTAACAATGCGGCCAATGAGTTTATATGAAAGTAAAAATTCAAATGGAAATATATCATTAATAGACTTATTTAATAATCCTCATTTAGATATTGATGGAATTAAATCAAACTTATCAATCGAAGATTTAATTTTTCTATCCTGTAGAGGCGGATGGCCTGAATCATTAAATAAAAAATCAAAGGAAGCTCAACTATTACTTCCATCAATTTATGTTGACACTATATGTGAAAGTGATGCATCCAAGGTTGATGGGACAAAAAGAAGTCCTAATCGAGTTAAAAATATTCTACGATCTTATGCAAGAAACATATCCACAATAGCTACTGATTCAAGAATAATTAAAGATATTAAAACTAACTATGAAGATATCAGCCCAGTAACTTATTACAGTTACATTGATGCATTAGAAAGATTATTTGTAATAGACAACTTAAATGCATGGTCTCCAAATATACGTTCAAAGACAGCTATTAGATCCACTTCAAAAAAAGAATTTATCGACCCATCAATTGCTGTTGCATCCCTAAATTTAACACCAGAAATATTAATGGAAGATTTGAACACCTTTGGATTTATTTTTGAAAATTTATGTATCAGAGACTTAAAAGTTTATTCAAGTTCAGTTGGTGGAGACATTTCTTATTACAGAGACAGATATGGTTTAGAAGCTGATTGTGTTTTACATTTAAATGATGGAAGATATTGTCTTATTGAATTCAAATTAGGAAGCAGGGAAGAAGAAAAAGGAGCCCAGAATTTACTAAAACTAAAAGAATTAATTGAAAAAAATAATATGAAACCACCAAGCTTTTTAGCTATCATAACTGGAGGAGAAATTGCTTATACAAGAAAAGATGGTGTTAAAGTAATTCCAATTGGATGTTTACGATAAAAAAAAAAAAGTAGAAGAAATCTACTTTAGAAATTAAAAATGTTTTCTAGTGAAAATCCACCAGTATTATTCTGAATAAAACTGTTAATTTGGCTTTGGTAATCAGAAGCCTGATCCTGTACTAATTGAGTTTGTCTAATACTTTCTGCTAAGTTTTCAATATCCTCAGGTGAAAGCACAATATTATAGTTAACGGTTACATTATTAATTATATTTACAATTGTTTCATGATTAGTGATGTTTTGGGCCTCTACTTCTTCTTTAACCTCATCAACAACATCAGTTAAATCATCTGCACTTACATTAGAATTATTTACAATTTCTGAAGTTGTGTAAATTTCCTCATTAGCTGCTTCTTTTACTTCTTCTGGAATTTCAGTATTGGTTGCATATTCATATGCACTCATAATTCCAGCTAGTGCGGATTCACCAGTAGCAGAAACTGGACTTGTTACAATAACATGACCTTTTGTAATTCCAGTTGATTCTAAAGCTGATTTATACATGTCATCAGTAACTAAAGTGATTTTAGAGTGATCAACATCAATAGATAAATCTTCAGAGCTTCCCAAATCAACTAAAGAAGATGAAAAGATTTGTCCTGAACTATATGTTTCCTGACTAATGCCTTGAGAGATTGCATTTACTTCATCTGCAGTAATAATTTTATAATTCATACTTTCAAGATTTCCATAGTTATTGTTCATGAAATAACTATCAACCAAAGACTTATACTGGTCATTGGCAAATGTTGTTTCACCATATGTAATAACAGTTGAATTATTATTTCCATTATTGATACTGTTTGCAGATAAACCAACTCCACCTGCAATAAGTATTACAACAACAATTATTCCAATAACTGCTTTACGCACATTATCACCTCATTGTATGTATATTTTAATAACAAAATAATTTATATTTTTGCATTTATTATATAGCCAATCTTGTATAAATCTTTTATGTTTGACTGAAAGTTACATATATGTGAATAAATTATATATATTATTAATAAAATTAATAGGTGCAGACGAATGGGATTTTTAGATAAACTGTCAAATAAACTTGATGAATGGGCTGAAGAGGCAGATAAAAGAGAAAAACAGGAAAAAATCAATATGGAAAAAGAAATATTAAGTCAAGCAAATGTATTTGAGGGAATAACAATATCTATGGATTATGATAAATTTATAGAATTAGCTTCTGGAAATTATGGCACATCAACAAATACACAAAATATTACTGCAAATTTATCTAGTATAAATACAGCTGTTAAAAAAAGTGATTTAAAACCCGGTTGGATATCAATTACATGTTGTATCAAAATTGCGAAAAAAGGAGTTGTTTTTATGTCATCTGATAGAAGTTCAAGCAAGGGTTCAATAGCTTATCATGGTATGGATATTAGAATTCCATGGAATAAAATAATCAAAGCAGAACCAAGTGAATACTTTTGTTATCTTTTTTTAACTCAAGGAAAAAAAATTCCAATCAATTTTTATAGTTTACATTTGTTGGTAGGATCAAAAAAACTACGTGAATATGCTGGATATTTTATACCTAAAGCTATTTCTAATACAATAAATTCTAATGCATGTGGTGCAGAAGACCCTGAGGAAGAAGGGTGGTAATAATAAAAAATAAATAAATTAAATTATGTTATTAATCATTAGAATAAATTAAAGATAAATCTTTAACACATCTAATGATTTTATATATTTTTTCTTTAAAATATATGGATTTTCCATAAAATAAGCTGAATGAACTGAATCCTTACTTCTTCCCTGCAAAGAATCAATTTCATCTAAACTTAAATCATTACCAAAATTATATAACAAAGATGCATGTAATTTCCGTAACATATGAGTCCTTAATTTGCGATATTTACCAACTTTTGGAAGATTTAATTTTTCATTTATTTCCGCAAAATTTTGATTTAAATAGTTTAAATTAATTTTAAATAAGGGATCATTACCAATCAATTTCCTATTTTTCAATAAATAAGAAATTATCTCATTTGTAGCTTCAGGACTACAAAAAGTAAAATAAAATTTGTTGGTTTTCTGTCTCTTAATTTTGAATATTGGTACAACCTCATTTAATTTATTCAACTTAAATAATGCTAATTTTAGACTATTAGAATGATGATATTCATATGTAGCTTCAATAAAATCATTAATAGTTAAATTCAATGCTTCACGTCTAGCACATCCACTTGATAAAATAAATAAAATTAATGCTCTCATTACAGGATTTGCAATTTCAAGTGAATCTTTTATTATTTTTTTAGAGGGTAAATCTTCAAAAGTGATTATATAACTAGTAGTAGATTTAGTGCTAATTTTAGGTAAATCATGAATCTCAATTTCAAAATGTTTATATAATGTCAATATCCTTTGAAAATGAGTTTTTGCAGAACTAGACATAAAGTTTGAATATAAATATGCTCTAAATTTAATTAACCTCTGTTTTAAAATTCTATTTTTCCAACGAACACCAATCTCTTCTTCATAATCAGCTTCATTAATTAATTTATAAAAAGATTTTGAATGAAAATTAGTATATTTTTTTAAACTATCCCTATATCCATGTTCAGTTCTTTTAGTTAAATTTCTTGTTTGTACAAATTCATTCAACAATTTCTCATCATTTAAATTCAAAAATATCACCCATGAAATATATTAACCATTCTTAGAAAAAATAATCATTTTTATGAGAAAATAGGTAAAAATGGAGAACCTGTTTGCATTGATGATGAAATACCTTTCGATATTCCTGAAACATGGGAATGGTGCAGATTTGGTAGTGTTGTCAATTTTTCTAT
>NZ_MZGU01000002.1 GCF_003111605.1 Methanobrevibacter woesei
ATAGAAAAATTGACAACACTACCAAATCTGCACCATTCCCATGTTTCAGGAATATCGAAAGGTATTTCATCATCAATGCAAACAGGTTCTCCATTTTTACCTATTTTCTCATAAAAATGATTATTTTCTTTATAAATAAATGACTCTTTATTATTCCTCTTAATCTTCTTATCCTTAATCAACTGCTCTTTTTCTTCCCTAATTCTATCTAAAAGAACAGAAGCAGACTCATCAGAAGAATCCTGAGGAACAAGTTTTCCCTGAATAGCTTCTTGAAGAATAGACTTTTTAATTAACTCCGGAAAATTATCATTCAATATTGTCAATTCTTCTTCTAAATAATCATATTTTTCAACATAATATGATAATTCATCAATTTTTTTTACAATTCTTTCTTGCTCATTGAATGGAGGAATTGGTAAAAGTAAGTTTCGTAATTTATTTATTCCTACTCCTCCTATAATTCCTGTTGTTTTTGATTTGAATACTTCTATAAATAAAGGATTTTGTAAATAATAAAATAAAAATTTGTTATTTATTCCATAACTTGTAAAACATGCAAGTTTATTACCAAAACAAATTGTTTCTTCTGTTATTGCTATTTTTCTACCAGCACTTCCTCCTTCAATACAAAGTAAAACACTATCTTTAGCTGCGATTTTAAATTTTTCTAAATCTTTTGGGATTTTAATTCCATTATTATAATCAATTGTTGAATCAAATTTCACATCTTTAGTTGCAATATAATTATAGCCCTCAGTCAATCCAGTAAATTTTCTTTCTTTTTCTGTTTTATTGATACTATTTCCAGTAAAAATATTATTTACAGTACTTAATCTACACCATTCCCATGTTTCAGGAATATCAAAAGGTATTTCATCATCAATGCAAACAGGTTCTCCTTTTTTACCTATTTTCTCATAAAAATGATTATTTTTTCTAAAAATAAATGACTCTTTATTATTCCTCTTAATCTTCTTATCCTTAATCAACTGCTCTTTTTCTTCCCTAATTCTATCTAAAAGAACAGAAGCAGACTCATCACTAGGATCCTGAGGAACCAATTTACCTTCCATGGCTAATTGTAATATTGAATTCTTTAAATCTTGAGCTTTCACAAAAACACCTATTCAATATTTAGTATCTTTTTAATTTCATCTAATGTTCTATCAATCTCTGCATTTAAGCTAGCGCGTTTTTCTTGATATTGTTGAATGAGCTCTTTTGGAGGTAAGATTTCATCTTCTTCATGAGGAAATCCACATAAATCCAAATTATAATTATTATTAACAATTTCATCAAGTGTGTACTTTTTTGCTTTGTCAAATCCATCAATTTCAACAGGAATACGATTATCCCACCAATTTATAGCATCATTGAAGTGTTCTAATTTCATAGGTTTTGTTTTTGAGAAATGTTTATATCCTTCAGGCATATCAACCCTATAAAACCATGTTTCTTTAGTAGTGCTTTTTTTATCAAAGAATAATATATTTGTTGTAATATTTGTATATGGAGCAAATACATCATGAGGTAATCTAATTACAGTATGCAAATTAAATTCTGATAAAAGTTTCTTCTTAATAGCAATTTTAGTGTTATCAGTACCAAATAAAAATCCATCAGGTAAAATAACTGCTGCTCTTCCATTTTCTTTTAAACGATACATAATTACAGACATGAATAAATCAGCAGTTTCAGAACTTCTTAAATCAATTGGAAAATTAGTTAAAACAGTTTTTTTCTCATGTCCACCGTATGGTGGATTCATAATTACAACATCAAATTTTTCATCATCAGAATATTCAAGCACATTTTTGTCAAATGAATTTCCATGAATAATATTAGGATTATCAATATCATGTAAAAGCATATTTGTTACACAAAGCATATATGGAAGTGCTTTTTTTTCAATCCCGAAAATAGAATTTTTATATTTTTCCCTTTCCTCAGTAGATACAACTTTTTTATCTAAAATTTTTAAAACAGATGTTAAAAACCCTCCAGTACCACAGGCAAAATCAGCTATTTTTTCACCTAATTGAGGATTTAACATTTGAGCCATAAAATCAGTTACTGCACGAGGTGTGTAAAATTCTCCAGCATTCCCTGCACTTTGTAAATCCTTAAGAATTGTTTCGTAAATTTCACCAAAAGCATGACGATCTTCATATTCTTCAAAATTAAGTTCATCAATAATATTTATCACTTGTCTTAAAAGAACACCGTCTTTCATATAGTTATTATTATCTTCAAAAACACCTTTTACAATAATCTGACTTTTTGTGCTGTTTTCATCAATTGGTAATGATTTAAGTCCGGGAAATAATTCATTATTAACAAAATCTAATAAAGAGTCAGCAGTTAATGCATTTCCGTCTTTTTTGTCTACTGCCCAATTTCTCCATCTTAATTCATTTGGTATTATTGAACTATAATTATCATCATAGAGCTCCCAAATTTCTTCTTTTGAATCATATATCTTAAGAAACAAAATCCATGTCATTTGCTCTATTCTTTGTGCATCTCCATTAACTCCTGCATCATTTCTCATGATATCCTGTATTCTTTTAACAAATGTATTTAAACTCATAAACTAAATCTCCACATATTATATAAACAGTTCTCTTTTTAAATCATGCATTGCATTTAATAAATTATTTTTTCCACCAAAAGCTTTAACTATTTTAATAGGGCTACCAAAATTTCTAAATGGTTCATTATCCAAAACCTGAATATTTTCAATATCTTCAATGCCATCACTTGCATATTTATCAATTAAACCATTAATGACTTGTTTAGCTATTCCTTCATATTTATTAAGATATCCTCTTTTTTTAACATTGTTTGCTCTTTCTTGACGAGTTAATGGTTTTTTATCAAATGCTATGTGACAAATCAAATCAAAATCATCAATATCTTTGTTTCCAGCAGCTTCTCTAAGTTCATCTAAAAAAATATCATGTTGATATAACTCATCTATAATCGCATTTCTTTTCATTTCGCTTGTCCATTTTGATAAAAAGGTATTTAAATCATTATATTCTTCAATTAATTTATTTTTACTATAATTAATCAGATTTTCAGTAATTAAATTACCATTACTATCATAACATTGATTTTGTTCTAAAATGATATTTACATCAACATCATTTATTTTTGGTTTAGGCTTAGGAGGTTTATATCCATCAATCTTAGGAGAAAGAGTAAAAATTGGTTTATCAATGTCAATATCTGCGACAGATATTGGTTCTCCATCAAATTCAGGATCAACAAATTTTCGACTATTATTTCTAAAATCAAGAATTGTAAAATGATTTTTACCATATTTTTCTTCAATTCTTGTTCCACGACCTATTATCTGTTTAAATTCAGTCATAGAATTGATATTTTCATCTAAAACAATTAATTTACAAGTTTTACAATCAACACCAGTAGTGAGTAATTTAGAAGTTGTTACAATTGTAGGATATTTTTCATTATTTGATATAAAATAATCTAATTGTCTTTTACCTTCTTCATCATTTCCAGTTATCCTCATAATATATCTTTCATCTTCCGCAACTAAATCACTATTTTCATTGATTAAATAATGTCTCATTGCATCTGCATGCTCTGTATCAACACAAAAAACAATAGTCTTTGAAAATCTATCTGTTTTTTTTAAAAATTCAGTGATTTTTTTAGCAACAAGTTTACGTCTTTTCTCAAGGATAATATTTTTATCAAAATCTAAAACATTATATTCTCTATCTTCAATTAAATTACCATTTTTATCTTTTTTTCCTTTTTCAGGACGATAACCCATTAAATCTTTATCAATTCCAATCCTAATTACTTTATAAGGAGCTAAAAAACCATCTTTAATACCATCTTTTAAACTATATGTATAAATTGGTTCACCAAAATAATCGATGTTAGAAATTTTTTTAGTCTCTTTAGGTGTAGCAGTCATTCCAATTTGTGTTGCTGTATGGAAATATTCTAAAATTTGTCTCCACTCTGAATCTTGTGAAGCACTACCCCTGTGGCATTCATCAACAATTATTAAATCAAAAAATTCCGGCTCTAAACTTGTAAATGGCTGTTTAGATTTTTTATCATCTACTAACTGCTGGTATAAAGCAAAATATATTTCATAAGAAGTATCCATTTCTTTTTTTTCTATTTTTGTCATGACCTTCTCAAATGGTTTAAAGTCATTATCCATTGTTTGATCAATTAAAATATTCCTATCAGCTAAATACAAAATCTTTTTTTTCAATCCAGATTCTTTTAATCTATGTGCAATTTGAAATGCAGTGAAAGTTTTACCAGTACCTGTTGCCATAACAAGCAATATTCGGTTTTGTCCTTTTGCTATTGCTTCAATAGTTCTATTAATAGCAATTCTTTGATAATAACGAGGTTCTTTATTACTATTTATATCATAATAATAAGGTTGTGTTACAATTTTTTCTTCAGTTGGGGTGAACTCTTTGCTTAATTTATATCTTTCCCAAAGCTCTTCTGGACTTGGAAATTCATCTAAACTAATTTCTCTTTCAGTTCCATTAATCCTATCTCTCTCTAAAAATCCAGTACCATTTGAACTAAATGCAAAAGGGATATCTAATATATTTGCATAATCTACTGCTTGTTGAATTCCATCACCTAAACTGTGATACTGATCTTTAGCTTCAACAATAGCTATTGGTAAATTTGGTTTATATAATAATAAATAATCTGCACGTTTCTTTGGCCCTCTATTAGTTTTATCTCCTCTGATTTGAATTTCACCATCAGTAAAAGAATATTCAAATTTAAATTGATTTTTATTCCAGCCAGCATCTTCAATTGCAGGCGTAATAAATTGAAATTTTACATCTTCTTCAGTTAATTTATCAAAAGTCATTATTGATATCCCCTTATTATAATATACTATGAAAATAAAACTATAAAAAATAGTAACAAATTACTCATAGTTATATTAAAAAAAAGAAATTTAAAATTTATATAAACTTATTCTAATTTCATTCTTTTTTTTATTATAGTCATATCAAGACCTGGGGGTTTAGGTTTAAAAGTATTCTCTTTATCATAAACATCATCTTTAATTGCATTTTCTCTTAGGATATTAATATCTAAATTACATGTTACAACATAATCATCATCCCCTCCTTTTAAATTAATTAAATATTTATTTTCAGAAGAAGATGGTTGTATAATTACATTACCTCCAAACTCTGAAGTGTTTGATTTAATACAATAACAAAATAAATCTCTAGATAACGACTCTCCAATTCCATTAAAATAATTTACATCTTTATTAAATTCTGAAACCGTAATTATATCACACCAACTTTTAAAAATATTTCTTGAAGAAATATCTGTAATTTCAAAACAATAATATGGTGCAATATATACATTATTCCAATTAAACAAATAATAAAAATCTTTTTCAGTTCGAATTAGTTCTTTTCCATAAGTTTTTAATAACTTAATCTCAGATGGTGCATAATGATTTTTTAAACGATAAAAAAGTGTAGATTCATAATATTTTTCATTGATAATAAAAGGAAATGCCATCATTATATAATTTCCAACATATCCTTCACTTTCAATAGGTTCTACACCAAAAATAATTGCCATTTGATGATCTTTAGATATCTTAACAAGTTCTCCTATCCATTCATAGGGAATATACATTTCAGGCATCAATAATAAATCAACCTCTTTTTTTATTGATTCATTAATTAATTTTTTGAGCATATCAAATCGTTTATTTGATAAATTTGGAATTTTTTTTATTCTATCAGCAATATCTTTCTCTTCAAGTTTTGTATTTAATAAACCAACTTTTATTCTCTGTTTTATATCAGTTCCAATGTTAAAAACCTTGCATGCATAATTATAACTCATATGCTCTTTTTTACACATATTACAATTTAAATTACAGATATCTTTAACATTTAACCCACAACCTTCTTTTATTTCATTAATATTTCCTTTATCTTCAAAATTATATTTATAATAAAGATTGATAGAGTCATTAATATAATTTAAATCACAATTTTTTTTAAACAATTCTTTATTGATGTTATACAATATAAACTCGTGAAGTTTTATGAATCTAGGATATATTCCTAAAAATTCATCATAATCCCCATTATTTGTTTTAATTAAATTATAATTATCATTATTCTTATAAACCATATATGCATTTTGTAAAGGATATTTCATTAGATTATTATTTTGCATTAATGAAAAAAGAATCATTTTAATATCTTTTTTATAATTATAATTATCAAAAGTATTTTCATTAATATGAGTTAGAAGTCTTTTAAAATGATAATTATTTTCATTAAAGCTTTTTAATGAAAATGTTCTTACTAAAGAGAAATACAAAAATTTAAATAATGAATTTTTAATATTATAAGTTTCATCAATATCCTTTAATAAAAAATCAAAAGTTTCTTTTTGAGAGTTATTATCTTTTATACAAAATGAAATAGTAGAAATTTCATTAATAATATCAAGACAGTATAAACATAACTCTTCAAATTTATTATTAATATATAAAAATGAAAATAATTTTTCCCAAAGGCTAAAAAATTCCAATGATTTTCCATTAAATGCATTTAAAATTTCTTTAACAATATCCATGGAAATTGTATTACTCATATTTTTTGAAGCAATATTAAGTCTAGTTAAAATTTTCGAAATCTCAAATTTATTAATTTTTACATTTTCAATATCATTCAATTTATTAATAGACTCACGATAATTAATTTGATATATATTATCTTCAAGTTCATCAATTATTGACTCAAAACCATGCATTAATCTAAATTCACTTGAATTTTTATATATTTCTTTCCTAAAATTTTTTAGAATAACATCTGAACATTTGTAAGAAAATTTATATATCTTTAATTTATCATTTTGTATTTTCAAATTGTTATAGGGATAATAATTTTCTTCATTATTATGAACAGGTATATCACACAGCATCCAATCAGAATTATTCTTTTTAAAAATATTATTATGTGGATTTTCATGTTTATAAGTCAAATATTTTTCAATAAATTTATTTAAAGATAGTTCGTTTATATGTTGTTCACCATGAAGTTCACTTTTTTCATGTGATTCCATAACTATCAAAACATCATCAACATATCTCCCATAATAAAATGGATTTATATCTTCTAAAATAGATTGATCAAAACCTTGTAAATTCCAATTTGCAATAATTAATGAAGGTAAAAATCCTAATGGTATCATGGGTAAATTTTCTTCATTATTTTTGTCAAAAATTCTTTTAAATTTTAATGAATAACAATTAAATACTTTTTCAATAAATGAATTCAATTTTTCATCAAAATCCGTATGAGGAACATTAATTTTTTCTTTAGAATCAATAATATCATCATTTAAACGTTTAAAATCAATTAATGATCTATAATAATAATCTTTGAAATCTAATGATAACATGATTGCATTTTTATTATCTTTTAATAGAGTAGTAATACTATTTAATGCATTATCTCTCCAAGAGGAATATTTCTCATAATATGGATGAAATAAAAATGGTGAAAAAATATTTTTATTGTTTAAAATAGAATCAATTAAAGTATCATTAATCCGGTTAGCATAACAATTATTATATAATCTTTTATCAAGAACAAAACCTGATTTAATAATCCACAATACACTTAGAATATGGCCTTCAATAGGTAAATCAATAAAATAGTGAATTTTTGAAATATTGTTCTTTTTTTTATTACAATTTGAAATAACTTTAATAGAATCTTTATCATTTGATACTGATTTTGGTAATGAAATAACATCAATTTTATTAACAATATCTGAAATTACATTATCAAAATCACTGATTAAATCTTCTGCAAATTTATAAAAAAATCTATCAAACACATCTTTATCAAAGATATCCTTATCATTTCTAAAATTTTCGAATTCAAAATTTGCTAATTCAAATCTTTGAATAACAGCATAGTTATCATAATAAATATGATTTTTAAGTTTTTTATAAGAAGCAATTAATTGATCTTTTAAAATATCTATATCACCCATAAATCTCACCATTAATTCAAAAAAATAGATTACTTTTAGAATATTGATTTTAATATAATTAATTATATATCTATATATACTATTAATTTTATTTATAAGATAATAGATATTTATGTGAATACCCATGTCAATTGAATTAAATCCAGAACAGAAAGAAGCAGTAACCTATTTAGGTCCAAAACCTTTACTTATTGAAGCAGGACCTGGATCAGGTAAAACACGCGTACTTATTGAAAGAATTAAATTTCTCCTAAATCATGGCATTGAGCCTTCTTCAATGCTTATAATTACTTTCACTAAAAAAGCTGCACATGAACTTAAAGAACGTTTAAACAATGATAATATAGCTCAAAGTGTTATCAATGAGATGCAGATTTCAACTATTCACAGTTTCTGTTTGAAGCTACTAGCTGACAGTAATATCAATATATTTAATATTTATGATGAAAAAGAGCTTATAATGTTTTTAAGCCAGCACAAAAAAGAGTTAGGATTTACAGGAGAATTTTATATCCCTAACAGTCAGTTAAAAGATGTTGTTAAAAAGTATGATGAGTATTCACTTTTTGATGTAGATGTTAATGGATTATGCGATTATATCCATGAAAATCACCCTTATAGTAAGGAATATGCTGATTTTGTAAAAAGAGAATTTAGACAAAAAGGCAAATTTCCAAGAAAAGCCCTTAAATATGACAAAAAGGTTAAAAAAGGTGAAAGAAATCTGGAAGATGACTGGTATGATGCAAAGTACTTTAAAATAGCTGAGTCTTACCCTAAATTTTTAAAGCTTTTAAAAAAAAATAACCTTTCAACTTACGATTTGCTTCAAAAAGAGGCTCTTAATTATCTTATTAAAAACCCTAAAACACAATATACCAATATTTTAATTGATGAGTTTCAGGACACTGACCCTATTCAAATTCAGATTTTTGAGATTCTTTTAGGTGAAATACTTAAAAATAAAGGTTCTTTTACTGTTGTTGGTGATGCAGACCAGAAAATTTATGGTTTTAGAGGTGCAACTGGAGATTATTTTGAGTATTTACACTCAAGATATTCCTGCAAAAACCTGGCACTTAACTATAATTACCGTTCCACTGATGATATTATCTCAATTTCCAATAATTTTATTAAGCATCAGAGAAGTAAAACCTCTCAAAAAATGCTTAAAGGATTTAGAGAGATTAATAAAGACTCTTTTTACATGATAACTTCAAGTGACAAGAGATCTATAAAAGTTAGTGAAAGTGAAAATATTGGCCATCTTATTAAGTATTTGGTTGATGTAAAAGGCTTAAAGTATAGTGATATAGCTGTTCTTTACCGTTCACTTAAAAATGACTCCGAACATTTAGTTAATTATCTTAAAAAAAATAATATACCTTTCCAGATGTCTGGACTTGCTGATTTGGAACTTAAAGATGAAATTCAAATTATTCTAACCCTTTTTTATTATATTGTTGATTTTACATCTAAAGTTCCTCTAAGAAATAGCTGGAGTGGAAAATGGCTTAGTTTAGAAACACTAGCTGAATCTGAGCTTATTAATTTATCAGAAAGAACTTCAGATATTTTAATTAAAAAACAGGAAGAATATGAAGAGGATGCTTTTAATCTTTTTAAAGATATGTATTTAGAGGAGTTTGGTGAGAAAACAAGAATAAGATCATTCAATGGCATTTTTACAAATCCTCAGGTGCCTGATGAGTTTATAGAAAAATTATTTGATAATATTGAAAAACCAACTCTTGAATTAAGTCAACTGGAAAATTGGGGAATTACTGATGAGGATGATTTAAAATTCTTTGAGAAATTCAATCTTATTAGAAATCAGGTAACTGCACTTCCAGATATTAGACAGATAAATGATGAAGAATATTTAAATGAAGTAATGGAAGTGTTTAAAGAACAGTTCAATATGGAATCAATTCCTACAATCCTGGATATTTTCTATGAGATTTTAGAGCTTTGTGGATTTTTAGAAAACTTCCAAGAAAATGTATTTAAAAATATAGGCAGATTTAGTGAAATCTTATATGAATATGAAACTGTTGTGTCAAAATATGATTTTGTTGGCTTATTCTGGTACTTATCATCTAATCTTCGTGACTATGAGTCTTCTGTTTCAAAAGATAAAGGTGTTTTCTTATCAACTATCCATAAATCCAAAGGTCTTGAATTTCCAGTAGTTATTGTTGCTTCAATTAGAGATGGTGCCCTTCCAAAAGAGTTTACAAATCCTCTTGAAAACAGGTTCAAAAATGGAAGTGCTATCTATTACACTCCATCTGAATATTTAAAACACAAAAACTTAACATTAGATGAAGAAGAAGCTGAACATCAAAGAGAAGAGGAAAGGATTCTTTATGTTGCAATTACAAGAGCAGAAGATATTGTAATTCTATCTCTTAATGAAATTGAAAATCAGCTTCCTGAAATTGGTCAAAATTTAGTTGAGAATAATGATGAGTGCCTAAAGGAACTTACTTTAGATAATTTAGATGAACTTCCTCAAATTGAAAGTAGTGATGTAGATAACAGTGGAGAAAAATTGGATTTAAGTTATACTGGTTTAAATGATTATCAGATGTGTCCATTAAAATACAACTTAATCTACAACTATGGATTTAAACAATCAGATAGTGAAGATATTAGCTATGGATTAATAATGCATGAAATATTCAACATCATAAATAAAGAACTTAAAGATTATGGAAAAATGCCTAATGAAAGTGAAATCAGAAAAATAGCTGAAAAATCATATCATAAAGAACAGAATATTATCCATAATTCAGAAGAGCTGAACTCCATTGTAACAGCTGTAAATGAATACTATGAGAAAATAGGTTCAAAAATTAAGGTATTGGAAAGCGAATATGACTTCAATATACGTAAAGATAGTTATAACCTAAAAGGAGCTATTGATTTATTATATGAAACTTCTGAAGGTAAAATAGGAATTCTAGACTATAAAAACAGTGAAGATGGAGAATCCAAGAAATGGAAATATGAAAAACAGCTCTCAACTTATATATTAGCTCTTAAAAATGATGCTAAATACAAAGACATTAAAGTTGATGAAGCTAAAATCTACACAATGAAAGATTCTAACTTAATTGATATTGAAATAAATGATACAGATAGCTATAATTTAAACATAGATAAAGCAGCTAGTAAAATAGAAAACAATAACTTTAAACCTCATGAAAGTGCTGCCTGTGACTATTGTAAGTTTAAATTTTTCTGTAATAAATAAAAAGATAATATTACTTTTTATTTATTTTTTTTAAAAAAAGTTATAAAATATTCTAAAATCTCAATAAATCCAATTAATATTTTTAATTCTTTTAAATTCTTTATCAAAACTAACTAAATTTTCAATACCATATTCTTGCATTAATATAATAATACTAGAATCTGTAAAAGATAATTTTGTATTAGTTAATCTATAAACATCTAAAACTTTATCATTGAAATTGTTAATTTCATATTCATTTAAAATATTAAAATTATCATTTACAAGTTCATAAGCTTCAATAGCTGCTGTTAATCCCAATTTATTTCCTATCACAGTGATAATCTCATTTATAATCAAATTTGAAATATAACATTCATTATTTAACAAATCTTCATTTATAATCAATTTTTTTGCTTTTTCATGATTAGAATCTGTCTTAATAATCGATGAAACAATAAATGAAGTGTCTAAAAATACTTTCATTTATAAAGCTCCTTTTTTAACTCTACACTATTTGTTGGTTCATCTAATGAATATTTACCTAACATCTCTTTGAATGTTCTTTTTTTCCTGAATTTTACTTCATAGGTATTGTCTTCTTTTTCTATCCATTCCACGATAGTATTATTATCAATAGATTCTTTTTTTCTAAGATGTGCAGGAATTGTAGTTTGATTATTGTATACCTTTGTTTCAATACCCATTTTATCACCTATTAAATTGTATATCAAAAGGCATAAATAAATTTACCTATTAATTGAAATCAATACGGTTATTTAAACTAATTTTCATCAATTCCTATAAATTTTAATCATGACATTTAATAATATCAAAAAACATACTTTAATAATATAAAGAAGTGATTAAATGAGTAACAAATCATTAATAACAATACTTATTATACTAATTGCCTGTTGTATTGTTGTTGGATTATTCTGCGTATTTTCTGCAAATACTGCAGAAGACAATAATATGACCCTTAACAATACAACTAATTTAACAAACAGTACAAATGCGACTGTTGTAGAGGAATCATCACAAAGCTATGAATCATCATCCCAATATCAAGATCCCCATCCTGACTGGGTTTGTGAAGGTGACACATGGTATAGTGTTGAGTTAAGTGAAGGACATTATGGATTATATGATAAAGAAAGCGGAAGATTAATTGGAACTGGAGATATGCCAGATAGACATGGATACCATAGCCCGGAATATCTCGAAGATCAAAGCTCTACTGTAAAATACAGAAGTGATGGTGAATATTACTCTGATTAATAGAGAAAAAACACCAACAAGAAATAGTTTAATAATCAATAGCTAAATACTATTTAATAGGAGTTTATATTATGGTTTCAATTTATAAAGTTTCAAAAGAAGATGTTAATGCTATTTTTGCAGTTGACTTTGCAGCTAACCCTGTTTTGTATTTCTTTGAAAATAGTGAATGGGTTAAAGATGACGATAACATCACTAACGACTCAATAGCTGAAATTTATGGTGGCGATGTTACTTTAGATGATTTGAAAGCTCTTGAGTTAGGTGAAGGTTCCAAGATTCCTGATGGAGATATAACTTGTTTAACTAAAATGGAAGAACTTTCAGAAGATGTTGAAGAGTTCTTAAACACCTATGCTGAAATTATTAAGATTCAGGAAGATTTTTAAAAATAAAAAAATAGCTAGTTTAAAGATTTCCTTTAAAACTAGTAATTTTCTTCCATATATTCATCGCTTATTCCATTATATCTGTCGGGATAAGCTTCTTCTAATTTTTGATTTGCATATTGTGCACCCTCTTCAGTTTGGAAATAAGGGTTTGTTGCACAGCTATGACAAACTTTACCTTGTGTATATTCATCATTAGCTTCAGCTTCTGTTAATGGAGCTCCACAAACAGCACAATATCCAAATTCTCCATTAGGGCCTTGATTTGAATTTGTACTCTTTTCTTCTGTAACTTTTTCAACTGCAACTGTTGTATTATTTGTAATATTGGTTGTATTGTTTGTAGCGTTTATTATCTTAGTTTCACTAGAATCTGATAAATAACCGGCTAAGATAAATCCAACACATACTATAACAATTACAGCAATAATTATACCTAATAATTTGTTATTCATTATCTCACTTAACCGTTAAATTCTTCTAAAGCTCCATCTTCACTTATTTTTTGAATTAATTCTTTAGTATCGTTTAATTCATCCCCACATTCTTTAAGAAGTTTATTTGCCTGAGTGTATAATTCAACAGCTTCTTTTAGTGGTACATTTTCTGATTCCAATTGTTTAACAAGACTTTCAAGTTCATCTAATTTTTCTTCAAAGCTTTTATCCATAATTACACCTTATTTATTTCAATATAAGTAAAATCATCAATATTATTACAATTACTAAAAATATAAGAATAATTATACTTTTAATTTTAGATTTTCTCATCACTTCAGGATCTTTTACAACATATCCTTTTTCAACTAATTTTTCAGGATTTAAAACAGCTAACTTTTCTTCAAGAATAGCTAATTTATTTTCATAGTTTTCTATTGTTCTGTTAATATTATTTTGTAAACTTTTATTTATTTCATTAACCTGCTCATATTTTCCATCCAATAGCTGACAGGAATTGGTGAGAACATGATTATTTTTAAAAATCATCAGATTATTTACTGATGAACTTAATTTATTATCCATTATATTATCAAGATTATTTCTAACTAAATCCAGATTATTCCTTTTAATTTCAAAAGATTCCATTAAATTTACTGATTTTAAAGATTTATTCTGTAAATTAAGTTTGTTTTCACAGCTAACTAATAGATTTTTAATGTTTTTAGACAAGTTATCCTTAAATAAAGACAGTTTAGTAACTTTTTTATCTAAAATATAATCTGGATTATTAAGTAAATATGAACTTCTAAATCCATCTAAGAGCATCTGATTGGAGGTAATTAGCTGATTTATTGATTTATCAGCATTTGACTTTAATAAATTTAGAGTTTCATGCTTGCTTTTATATTTCAATAAAGGATTTTTCAGATAGTTATTATTCCTGGAATTATTATATCTGTGAGTTAGATTATCTAATTTGGAATTCATCAAATCATTTAATCTTATCTCAAAGTTTCTTAATTTTTCATGTATCTCCATTTTATTTGGAACTGCAATTTCAGCAGCTTTTGTTGGTGTAGCTGCAACTTTATCTGAAGCCAAATCTGATAAAGTTTTATCAGTTGAATGTCCAATAGCTGTAATGATTGGTTTTTTAGAATTAGCTACTGCTCTTACAACTTCTTCTTTATTGAAATCCCATAAATCCTGTGCACTTCCACCACCACGACCTAAAATTATCAAATCAACATCAGATTCATTAGCTAGTGCAAGATTTTGAGTTATACTAACAGTTGAGTTTGCACCCTGTACAGTTGTATTCCAAATTAAAATCTCTGCAGGCCATCTTTTTTCAATATTACCTACAATATCTTTAATAGCTTTACCGCTGGCTGATGTTAATACACCAATCTTTTTAGGAAATTTGGGAAGTGGTTTTTTTAAATCAAACAAACCTTCTTTTAGTAATTTCTCTTTAAGTTCCTCATAGGCAACATATAGTTCCCCCAAACCTGCCTCTTCCATATTCTTAACAGTTATCTGTAGATTTCCACGAGGCTTATAAAATGAAACATCACCTTCGATTATAACATCCATTCCATTTTCAGGCTTGAATTTAAGATTTCTTCTGGCATGTTTAAACATTACACAGGAAATTTCTGATCTTTTATCCTTTAGTGAAAAATAGAGGTGTCCTGAAGCATAACGTCTGTTTAAATTAGTTATTTCACCCTGAATTTTGACATGTCTAAATTCATCATGAGAGGTGATTTTTCTATTGATTAAATTATTTAAAAGACTGATTGAGTAAATTTTTTCCTCTTCTTGCATTAAAACACCTGGTTAAATATTAAATTTAACTAGATTAATCTTTTATAATTAATGTAATTTAATTATTGTTATTTAATTATGTTAATTAAGTGTGTAGAAAAATAACTCTTTACAAAAGTGTTCTATAATTAAGAAGATAATTAAATGTTATTAAAATAGAAGTTAAATGCATTAATTTTATTATTAACATACCATAAAGTATAAATTAGAATTCTATAGGGGAATGTATACTATTAAAATAGACTATCATAAGCCATTTAAAGATGGAATATCAGGAAAGGTAATCGAGCTTAGAGACCATCAAATAAAAGCAATAAAAGCTGTTTTCAGTAAAATAAAATCCAGACAGAACGGATATATTTGTATTGCCAAAGGATGTGGAAATTCTACAACATCCTTTAGATTAGCTCAACTGTTAGAGAATAAACACCATAAAGTTGTTTATTTAACAAGCCCTGACATTTTAAGAAAGTTACCATCAGCAATTAGTTTTAGAAAGGGAAGTTCATTAATAAAAAATTTTAATAATAAAAACTTAATCTGTACAACAAACGGAATTCTTTTTAATGCACTTAAAAAAAGTCGTAAGAAGTTTAACAGGGAAAAATGTATTTTTATTTATGATGAGTGTAGATGGGCTTGCACCAATAATAAGCATGAACTTTTTAAAAGTTTATTTAATAATTCATTATTTTATGGATTTACTAACTCCCCAATTTACATGAATACTTCAATTTATGATAAAACATCTAAAAAGATTTTTTCAAATGAATTATATTCTTATAACCTAAAAGATGCATTAAATGATGGATATCAAACTCCATTTAAAATCAAATACTTTAATGTCCCTACAGATTCTAAAAAAAGAGTTTCAATAGTTTCAAATTACATTATACGTAAAGAAACAGATTTTAAGGGTATTCTAATTACAAGCCTAAACCAAATACATCATTACTATAACTATTTTAAAGAGAACTCTAATTTAAAGATAGCTACTTTTTATTCAGCTAAATCGGATTCTTCAAAAAAGAAGTTTAAAGAATACTTAGAGGATTACAATAAGACATTTAAAACATCCTTTAATTTAAATGAGAACCAGAAAATTCGAGATCACATATTCAATAATCAAAATATTAATCTGTTAATTATTTCCTATGCAGATTATATAAAGGAAATTGATTTAACTAATGTTAATGCCATATACTTTGATAAAATATATGAAAATATTTTAAATACTATTTTAGATATTAATAATAGGTGCAATAACCTAATAACAGCACATCTTTTTAGAAATGTGAAATCAGAAATTGATAATAATCTTAAACTACTCAATGAAAATCATCCATCAGAAAAACCACGATTGAAGAAATATTCCAACTATATTAAGGAATTTAATAAAAATATTACAACAATCCAAAACAAATTGCCATCTCCATTTGATTTTTACAACTTAAAAGAAAAAGATAAGGAAACCATTTCCAATTTAATTGATATATCTGAATATAACTTAAAAAATGCAAAAACTTTCTTGAAATTTTCAGAAAAGAAATTAAGGATAGGAATAGATCTTTTTAATAAATATTCAGAAGCTAATTATAACTATAAACAAGAATCAATAGAAAAAGACAATAATTTAAAATTTAAACTAGTTAAAACAGACCTTATTAATGAAGAATATATTCAAAATCTTCTTGAAGGCAAAATAGAAGAAATTCCAGTAGCAGATGAATATCAAATAACAGAAGAAGACTTTGAAGATGATAGCTGGAAAAGTGATGCATTAAAAGTATACCAATACTGGAAAAATAAAGATTCCTTTGAAAATGAGAGTGCATCTATTGAATCAGTACAAAATTCAATTGCTGATTCTTATGATAAAAACCAGAAAAAATCAACCAAATCAAGTAGTGAAAAGTATGCTTTTAGTAAATGGAAATACAGCAACTGGATCAAAGTATATGAGGAAGTGAAAGAAACATTCCCATTTGATAAGCCTAGAAGTGGCCAACTAGAAACAATATCTGAAATCCAACATGCAATCAATAAAGGTTATAAATATATTATACTAGAAGCTGGAACTGGAACTGGAAAATCAGTAATTGCAGCAACATTAGCTATGCTGCAAGGAAATTCATATATTTTAACAAGCACTAAACAGCTTCAAAAGCAATATTTAAAAGATTTTGAAGGGCATGGATTTAAAGAGGTTAAAGGCCGTCAGAACTTTGACTGTAAAGTCATCAAGAGTACTTGCAAAGAAGGAAAATGTCAAATTGATGATTATAACTGCCCATATGGAATAACAAAAAGAAAATCTGATGGAACAAAACAAGCTTATAAATACTTATATTGGAAAAGCAGTACACATTGTAATTATTATCAGCAAAAAATTGATGGCTTAAACTGTCCTCACATAATAACTAACTATGCTTATGCTTTAGTTGAGCTTAATAATGTGAATGACTTTTTAAAAAGGGATTTGTTAGTTTTAGATGAAGCTCATAATGTTGAAGATATCCTAATGGATTTTTTAACTTTAGAGTTTGAAAGAGAAGAGCTTAAAGAAAACCTTCAAATAAATCTATCAAAAAAAGTTATTGATACTTTAAAGAAAAAAGGACAAAACCATTGGATAAAATTCGCTGAGAGAATACTTAGCAAATATAATGAGGAATATGAATCCCTATCAAAACTTGTTAAAAATAGTAAAAAAGATTTATCCGCTATACAAAGCAAAATTTTTACTTTGAAAGACAATATTAAAGAAATTGAATTTTTTATCACCCAAATTAATAGATATCCTAATGAATGGGTTATGAACTATGATAACAGAAATCTAAAACTTTCATTTAAACCTATTAAAGTAGATAAATATGCAAAGGACTTTTTATTTAGATATGGTAATGTATGCTTATTTATGAGTGCAACCATCCTTGATCCAAAACAGTTTTCTAAGTGGCTAGGTATTAAAGAACATGAAATCTATACAGTCAGAAGAAAAAGTCCATTTAATATAAAAAGACATCCGATTTATACAAAAAATAGCGTAGATATGAATTATAGGAAATTAAGAGAAAATGCACCCTCTACAATCCCAATGATTAAAGAAATTTTAGATAAACATTCCAAAGATAAAGGCCTGATTCATTCAATTAGTTATAATTGTGGAAAATATATTAAAAATCATGTTATCAATAACAGATTAATTATACATGATAGTAAGAATAGAGAAAAAATAATTAAGGAATTTGAAGAAACTGCAAGTCCAAAAGTCTTAATAAGCCCCTCAATGAATGAAGGAGTTGACTTGCCATATGATAATTGCCGTTTCCAAATTATATATAAAATACCATATCCTAATATCACAGATAAGCAGATAGAGAAACGAAAAGATATGGATATGAATTGGTACATCTATAAAACTGCAATTTATCTACTTCAAACATATGGAAGAGGAATGCGTGCTGAAGATGATTCATGTGTAACTTATATTGTTGATTCAAGATTAACAAACTTCATTTACAAAAATAGAAGGCTTATACCAGACTATTTCATTGATGCAATTCAAAATTAATAGCTAAACTAATAATAATGAGATATTGTAAGAATTAGAAGACCTGATAAAAAGACAATAATCAAAGTTATAATCCAAGAATCAAGATCCTTTATTTTTAATTTATTCTCTTTTAAATTAACTATAAGAGGTATTAAAAGAATTATAGGTAAAAAATATCTTGCTTGAACTCCAAGAACTACATTTAATCCCACTGGTGTCCATTGAAGATATTGAATTGCATAAAATCCAACATAGACTACTAAAAAGATTATAGCTAAGAAAATTCTTTTTATTTTACTTAAATTAACCTTATTGCAATAGAATATTGAAACTGCAAAGAAGAAAAGGAAATAAAGTATAGTTAAAAACTTGGTTCCTTTAAAACCACCATAATGGAAGAAAGTTAACTCTGTAATAAATAAATTTGGAACTGATTTTACAATATATACTAATAAATCAATACAGATTAATGGATTTGCCAGAACAGAATTCAACTGACCCTGGAGACTAACATTTGATGTTGTTTGAACTACATTAACTGCTTGAGAAGTGAAAATATTATTAATCAAACCTCCATAAGATAAAATAACTGCTAAAAATAGAACTATTAAAGAAGCTATAATTGCATACACTTGTTTTCTATTTTTTATTAATATTTTCCTTGGAATTATGAATATAGTTAATCCAAGAAGAATGTAAGGAGGCTTAATTAAGCTGATTAATAAACATGATATGAAAAATATTGCCAAGTAGCTATTTTTAAGACCTTCATTATACATTTTCACCAAATAAGTTATAACAACCATTGATAAAGTTAAAATAAAGCTGTCATAGCTTACTGAACATATTTGAGCCATAAGTAGTGGTATTGTCCCCAACATCAAAAGAGGAACTTTAAAATTATCATTAGTTACTTTAATAAGATAAAAGAACACAACTGCATAAAACAGAAGGTTGAATAATCTAGAAACCCATAATGCAAAAATAATTGGAAAGTCTAAAACCTTTGTAAATAAAATTCCTAAGGCAGATAAGAGATAGGAATAAAAAGGAGTTTGTGTAGTTACTGGCCAATAATCCTTAGAATCACCAATAGAACTGTAAAAGCTATCAACATCTAGAAAAGTCAAACCATCATAAACAGTATTTAAAGCAAAGTAATAATCATTTACATAATAACCCTTTTCAGTTGCTTCTGGATATAGTTGCCCCTCTGTTATCAGTTCAGCACGGGTAAAGTGTGTACCCTCATCAGGAAAACCCATTGGTGGTGCTAGAACAATCAACAGAACTCCAAAAATAAGAACTATCAAAAAAGCTATTTTATGTAGATCTAATTTCTTTTTAAATGAATAATATATTAAAATACATGAAACAACAGTTAAAATAGAAACTAAAACCAGCTCATTTTTAAAATATGTGTAGTTTTCATTGTTAAAAGAAAATAACACAAATAGCAATATAAATACCAAGTAAATAAAAATGAATTTATTATTTGTAATTACATTACTATTAAATTTCATATAAATTATTTATATTTTATTAACTACTTATATTTGTAGGTTTAAATAAGAAAAAATAGAAAATTCCATAAGAATAGGATTTATGATTAAAAATAAACATTTACTCCCCCCATAAATTCTTCCTTTTTTACTAATTTTTAGGAAATTTATATTAATCATAACAATTAAAAATTAACAATATAGTTTATAGAAACTATTCTTTTTTTAATAAAATAAATTAATATGGCAGATGCAATACATAAAGAGATGTTAAGAACAATTTCAGTTTTAATGACAACTGCTTTCGCATTCGTTGCTGGTTCTGCTTGGAACACAGCTATTCAAGGATTAATTGAAGAATTCATACCAAAAGGTTCAGCTATCACAAGCTTACTCATTTATGCAATTGTTGTAACAATTATCGCTGTAGCAGTAACTTTATTCATTGGTAGACTTGTCGGTAAAGTTGGAATTGATATTGAAGACTAAATTTAAATTAATAATAGCTTATTAAAAGCTATTACCTTATTTTTTATTTTAACATACTTTTTCTAAAAAAAAATAAAATTAGATTAAAAATCTAATTTAAACATGTTTTATATTGGTATAATCAGATATTTCACGATTGAATGTTGCCAAATCATTTATATTAAAATCATGCACATCACTGTGGTGAGTCATTCTTGCAAATTCCTTAATTTCATTTAAAGACTGATTCAGGAAGTTTGCAACTCTCCAAGATGATTTATCGATTTTAAATCTTTCCCTTAACTCTTCTTTTTGAGTAGCTATTCCAACAGGACATTCTCCAGTTCCACAGATTCTATACTGCTGACAGGATGCTGCAATAATAGCTGCAGTTGCAATAGCTATAGCATCAGCACCCATAGCTAGTGCCTTTGTAAAGTCAGAAGAAACACGTAAACCACCAGTAATCACTAAATCAATATCTGATTCATGCTCATCAAGATATTTACGAGCTCTGTGAAGTGCATATACTGTAGGTACAGAAGTTGATTCACGCACAAGCAGTGGACTTGCACCAGTTCCACCACCACGACCATCCAAAGTTACAAAATCAGGATCTGCATATAAAACATGCTCCAAGTCATCTTCAATTCTTCCAGCAGCTATTTTAATTCCAATTGGTCTTCCTTTAGAAGTTTCTCTTAACTCATCAACAAGATCCTTTAAGTCTTCCTTTGAGTTTACCCATGGAAATGAAGCAGGTGCATGAATAGATTCCCCTTCACTGCGACCTCTAATTTCTGCAATTTCAGCAGTTACTTTATTTCCTGGCAACTGTCCTCCCAAACCAGGTTTTGTACCCTGACCAATTTTAATATCAATAGCATCTGAATTTTGAAGGTTTTCATCTGTTACAGAGTACTTATTTGGAACATACTCAAAAATATACTTATATGAAGCATCCATTTCCTCTTTTAAGATACCTCCTTCACCACTGCACATAGCTGTTTTAGCAAGAGCACTTCCCTTTGCAAGAGCTATTTTAGATTCCCTTGATAAAGCTCCAAAGGACATGTGAGAAATATAAACTGGACTTTGCAGTACCATCGGTTTTTTAGCCTTTTTACCTATAACTGTTTCAGTATTAACTTCTGCATCATAATCCAATGGTTTAGGGTTTAGCTGACATCCCATTATAAGAATATCATCCCAGTTAGGCATTGGCATTGTAGTAGCCATTGAAGCAACAACAGATTCTCCAGATACAGCTATCTGATGAATTGTATCCATGTGTCTTTTAGTTTTATCACTTCTTGCATCACCATGGTCATAATATAACTCTTCAGATTTATTTGATTTTTCTCCTGCTTTTTTAACCTCTTTTTCTTCGTTAAATTTTTCAATTGGTTGTTTACATACTGGACAATGTTTTAAATCCTTTAATTTAATTCCAGTTTTTTCTTCATCATGGACATATCCACAAATGCTGCATTTATAAATCATAGTACCACATCTTTATGTTGAATAGTATAACTAACTGATTTAATATAATTTGTTAAAAAATTAAAAAAAGAGAGATATTTAAAAAAAAATAATTAAAATTGAACTTTAGGAACCATTCTGGATTCATCATCACTTTCAAAGAAATCAGCTTCATTAAAATTAAACATCTTTGCAACTACATTGCTTGGAAACTGTTCACAGCTATTGTTGTAGGTAAAAACAGCATTATTATAACTTTCCCTATAAGATGCAATAAGATTTTCAGTATTTTCAAGCTGATTTTGTAAATTCAAGAAGTTTTCATTAGCTTTCAAATCAGGATAAGCTTCAACAATAGCAAATAATGACATTAAAGAGTCTGAAACCTGTTTATTTGAAGTTGCCATTTCAGGCACTGTAGTTGCATTTAAAAGACCTGATCTTGCCTCTATTACTTCCCTTAAAGTTTTATTTTCATGCCCGGCATATCCTTTAACTGTTTCTACAAGATTATAAATTAAATCTGCTCTTCTGTTTAACTGAACTTCAATTTTACTCCATGCATTTTTTACCATGTTTTTATCATTAACTAGCTGGTTATATTCATGTATAATAAAGTATGCAACAATTGCAAGAACAATAATGATTACCCATGAACCTGGAAGGAAATTATTAACCCATGATGCCAGTACTAAAATAAGAAATCCAATTAAACATTTTATAAAGAAATTCATTATATCCAATCCAATTTTCTCTAAATGATAATATGTACACAATATGTTAATAATGATTTCTAAACTTTAATAACCTATAAAAATAAACTTTTAGTTAATGACTGAATCTGATTTAGAGAAAATAAATATTGTTAAAAGAATAATCAATGTATTTCACAGAAAACCTTCACCTCAATGGGAAAATATCCTTATTGTGGGCTGTGGAATGATTTTAACCTTGGCAATAGCTATATTTTTAGGATTAACCAACTATCTGGATTTAATCATTATTGTTACAACCATTGTGGAAATGTTTGTTGTTCAGAAAATACCTCTAAAAAGAATGGCAAGGTTTCTCTTAATCCTATCACTGTCAACAGGAGCTACTTTCCTAACAGCTACTTTAAGTGTTGGCAATTTAGCTGTTGCAGTATTTTTCTTTATAATCTGGTTTTTGATTTTTGTTATTTTGCAGTTAAGTGAAAGTCCACTTGCTAAAATTGGTTTAAGCAATATTTTCACTTTCTTTTTTGCAGCTACACAAATTGAAACCATGAATCTTATAGTATTTCCAGTTATGGGATTTTTAATTGTTATAGTTGCATCTATTCCAATGTTTATATCAGAAATTGGCAGAAGAGATCCTCATAAAAGAAGACTGCTTGCTGAATTATTTGATGAAGACATTACATTTCATGAGTTTCTTGAAAACAGAGAAAAGATTCTTAAAAGTGATGATTCAGCACGTGTTAAAAGTTTAATAGCTATTGCCATGAGCTTTTTTATAGCGGGAAATAATATTAAAAGCCTTTCACACTTTTTAAATCCTGAATCTTTTGAAAGATATAAACCCTTTGAAAATGAGATTAACAGACTGTTAAATAAAGTAAAGAATGCTATTTTAGGTGCCTATGATTATGATTTTGAGCTTAATTTAGGATATATCACTGAGTTTCAAAAGGACTTGGAATTTAAGTTAAACTCCATTGATGATTTATCTCCAAAATTAGAACTCTTTAATCTATCAATAAGAAAATATAAGACAATGTTTGAGGATTTAAATCTCGTTTTAGCTGATAAAAAGGTGCTTGAAGAGATTGAAATTCATCCGCCATATAACTTCAGATTAAATCTTAAAAACAATTTATCTTTTAGCAATAATAAATTAAGATATTCTATCAGATTTGCAGTTGCAAGTTTTTTAGGTTTTACTGCAGATATATTACTTCATAGTCAGCCGTTATATCCTACAACATTATTTACAGGTTTTACATTATCTCCAAATCAGATAAATACTAAAAAATTAGTTTATCTTAAAGCTGTAAGTACTGCAATTGGAGCTGTTTTATCAATTCTCATTATTAATATCCTATTTAACTACAAAATAGAAGATTTGGCCTTTATAATAGCTGCCATATCCTTTTTACTTTTCTTTGTATTTGAAGAAGACAAACATATAGCAATGATATTCTTTATGCTTGGAATCAGCTTATCAATGCCACTTCATTTAGTGCCACATACAGCTGTTGAACATTTAGTTGCAACTTTAATTGGAGTTATAATAGTTTTAGTTGTTAATTACTTTGTATTTCCAAATGATAATGATAATCTATGTAATCTTATACTTAAGAAAATAAAGATTACAGAAGATTTTATTAACGATACATTAGTTCTTAAAAAAGACACCTATAAATCAACTAAAAAGATTATCATCAATAACTCAGATATAAGTAAAATTATTGATGAAATAAATGCAAATTATTACAATGTTGATAAAGATATTATAATCTTCAGTGAATTAAATGATACTTTAGGAGAAATTCGTGATATAATTATAGGTATAGATACATACATTGATAAAAATTCCATAGATTACAACTTTTCAAAAATCAATAGATTAACTAAAGAATTTTTCATGTTTATGAGTTATGCAATATCTGAAGAAAAATACATATTAAATGAAGATTACAACTTCAAAGAGCTGGAATCAGAAATCAATAAGATAGGAAATGAAATAAGTGTATTAAAACCTTCATTTGAAAGTATTTTAAATAGCCTTCAATATATAAATAATTTAATTATTAAAGGAGAATCAAAACAACTATTTGATATTTATAATGAAGATTTAGTTTAATAGAGATGATTTGATGTTATCACCATATGTATCTGCAATAATATCCTTTTTTATTCCCGGATTAGGCCAGATTTGTAAAGGAGAAATAATAAAAGGCATAATTTTATTTATAATAGCTATGATAATATTTATTGTTTTAAAAACTTATTTAACTCAAAATATTGGGTTAATTTATATTTACAATTTATTCACTGCATATGAAGCATATAGGGGGAAACTAAATGGATAATGCATTAATAGAGCTTAAAAATAATGAAGAAATTTATAAAAGCACATTAATGGAAAATTTAGTAAGAATAGCTAAAACAATATCTGTTTTTGATCAGATGAACTTATCTTCAAGCATAAAAAATGATATGAATCATGTTCAGGGTGCTTATCAGGATGAATTCAGTGATTTATATGTTAAAGGATTTATAATGCGCATAAATGAAGTTAGACAAAAAACAGTCACATATACCGATGATGTGATTGATAAAAATAGTTATTGTGATGCTATTGATTTACTTATACATCAGGAAGAACTTAATCGTCAGGAAGAAGAAGGTGAAAATGAAAAATTTAGAGATGTTTACACAATAATCTCTTTATATACAACATTTGTTATTGATGAACCAATCCATCCAGTTGGATCTCCATTTCCAGGTCATCAGCAAGTGGAATATATTAATGGAATATATTACTGTCCTGTTAAAAAAAATAATGAGGATAATCCAAGAGCTGTTTGTAAATTCTGTGTAGCAGAACAAACAATCGACTCCTAGATTAATTTTTTTATCTGTTTACTGGATATTGTGAATAGTTTTGAGCTCTTTTTTGGATTTGGGCAAATTTATCATTAACTAAGAGTTCACCATCTCTAAAGACAGTCTGCAATATATCCTCACCCTCTTCATCATATTTAATGGTTTTGAAGTTATTGCCATCCTTAATTAATTTAAATCTACCTGTTTTTGATTTTTTACTACTGTCCAATGGATTTTTAAAGATGTCAAACCATTTTCCATCTCTTTTTTGAGCAGAACATTTAAATGCATTTCTTTGAGTGTCACGAGTTACTGCTGAGTGCAATCCTCCACCCATACCAAAGATAATGTTTTCAGCTGCCCATCCATTTGATTTCATAGCAAATAAAATATCCCTTATTTTGTGATAGTTTAAACCATCTCCCCATAAAAGACCAATATTTGAATCAAAGACTTTATATCCTTTATCTGTTTTATAGCTTCCAAAACCGCTTTCAAGGATATTTAAACAGTCTAAAGTAGTTGAAACAGGTTCACCACTATCTGGTCTAAAAACTACTTTATTTGATTCAGTTTTGTCTAAAAATTTCCATATTGCTTCATTAAGCTGGCATCCTTCAGTGGTTGCTTCAGCCAGGAAGTTACGGTAATTATAGCTGTCAATAACTATTGACAATATTCCATCTTTAGCATTTTTAATTATATTTAATGCCTGATTTATTTCTAATTCTGGTCCTAAAGCAGTCATTACACTGTGTTCTGTTGCCTGAACTGAAAATCCATAAAGGTTTGAATCATTATAGTATTTTCCAGGCACAGTCAATGCAGGTATGTTATCAGTACCTTTAAAGTTAAGTAAAGATGCTGAACCACAGAGCATTGCTGATTCATTTGATGTTGCTCCTCTATAACCAAAATCATGTAACATAAATTCAAGATTATCCTTACATGATCCAGTTACATCTAAATAGAACTCACATAGCTTTTTAACCTCTGCAGTTAATGTAGCTATTGTTGAAGGATACCATACTTGAAGAAGTAATGATTCCAGATAATTAGGAAGCCAGAAACAATGTTTATCAGTATTTTCAACAGTCATTAACACATTTCCAACATTTACTGGCATACCTTCTGGGACCGCTTTAATTTCAACTGGTAGTTTTCCATCTAACTCATTAGCTATGTATAACCAGTCAGAAAGATTGAAAATATCTTCACCAATATGGCTGTTAACTAAATCATTAGCTTCAAGTACTTTTTCTTCTGAGACTACAGAGCCTTCTAAATATTTTTTAATAATATACTGAAGTCCGTAGAATACTGTTCTATTAAACTCAGCCCCTACTCTACTTTCAAGGTATGAATAAATCTTTTCTGTACCTTTTGGGTAGAAATAATGGTGAGTTACCTTGTAGCTGTCTGTTAAAAGACAAATATTGTTTTCATACATTTTTTCACCATATTCCCAAGTTTATACTAATTTGTACACAAAATAATTTGTGTGAATAAGATTTTAGATTTTTGAACTATTTAAAGTTTTCTGTTAAAATAAGGAATAGCTATTAAAAAATGTTTAAAAAATAAGAGTTAATTTAGAAAATAGAAAAAAAGAAGAATAATAAATTTTTATTATTCCATACTAGGCAAATATTTTTGGTCAGATGGATAGGAAGAACCTATTAATTCTCCAGTGTTTACATCATATTGACGGAAATTACCATCAGAATATTCAACTTGCCTATAATAACCTTCACCATTTTGATAATTGAATTCTACAGATTCACTTACAACATATGGATCATTAGAAGAATCTCCACCTGCTGAGTTTTGACTACTGCTAACACTTGATGTGTCAACTGTTGTATTATTAGTGATATTGGTTATATTTGTGCTATTAGAATCATCAGAACTATCGCCAGTTAAAAAAACAGCACTTACTGCCCCAATTACTACAACAATAATAATTATAATAGCAATTAAAAGTTTATTATTATCCATAAATAAACCTCCTTTTCTGATTTATTAATAATTAGTCAACCTTATTAAAAAATATTTCCTTTTCAGTATATAAAAAGAAAGAATTAATAAAAATAAAAAATAAAAATAATTCAAGGTGAATTTAAATGTTTAAAAATATTACTAAAACAGATGCATTTTCTATTTTTACTGCTTTTTTCTGCAGTTGTTTAATTATTAGTAATGTTTTAGCCTTTAAAACCTTTGAGATTTCATTTATAACATTGCCATGTGCAGTAATTATTTTCCCTGTGCTTTATATTGTAAATGATGTTTTAACTGAAATCTACGGATTTGAAAAAGTAAAAAATATAATCTTTTTAGGATTTTTCCTTAATTTAATAGCTGTTATTGCTTATGAGATAGCTATTTACCTTCCTGCTCCAAGTTATTTTGTCGGTGCTGATGCCTTTGCACTGGTACTTGGAAACAGTTTAAGAATTTTAATTGCATCGTTTATCTCATATATTGTAGGATCACTTGTAAACTCCTATATTATGGACAGATTAAAAGCAAAATTCGAAAAATATCTCTTCGGCAGATGTATACTCTCTACACTTTGTGGAGAAGGACTTGATGCTTTAATATTTATTTCAATAGCTTTTATAGGAACAATGCCATTTGAAGCGCTTCTTATAATGATTGTTGCTCAGGCATTATTTAAAACAGCCTATGAAATTGTTATTTATCCATTAACAAGATTTATAATAAATAAAGTAAAAGGATTACCTCAATAGGTTTAATATGACTTCTGCATTGCATATATTGCTTCAAGGCCCTGTGAAACTCTATCTAAAAAAAGAGTATCATCCTTTAGACTTTCAATGTAGTGAATCATATTTAATCTTAAATCCTCTAATTTTATACGTGCCTCCAAATCATCAAAATTTAGAGTAAAAATAAAAGCATAACAAATATCACCATCATGTGAAACTAATTTCCAGGTTAATCCATCCATCTTTAAAACATGAACTTTCCATTTGTCAATCCATGCTTCAATAGCTTCACTAACAGATTCAACATCAAAATCTGAGTCTATTTCAAAAAAAGAGCTTCCAAAAGTCATAATTAAAAATTAAAAAAAGTAATTAATCTGCAGTTTCACAGATTATATGAACATTTCTACCACAATCTTTTAAGTATTCACTTGCATCTTCTTCAAAATCACCGATATGGACAATTTTGTAGTTAGCCACTTCCTCATCTTCAAAGGTGATAAATAATGCATTCCATTTTTTATGATAATACAATTTATTTGCATGTAATTTATCAGTTAAAGGACATCCTTCATCATCAGCTGGAGATGGAAGCTTTGTAAAGTATTCATGTCCATGAAAACTTTTAAAATTAGATTCAAATGGACACATTTCAGCTATTTGATTAACTAAATCATAATCAAGCATATTAGCATGAAATTCGTTATCATCAATAGTTATTTTAAATCTCACTATTAACCTCCTATAAAATCTAATTAATAGTATATTTATCAATGAAACTATATTATACTTTCTATTATGTTCATAAATTTTAATCTTTAAATAAAAAATTTCAAGATTATATTTACTTCAAAAGATGTGAAAAAACTGAGAATCTGAAAAAATGAGAGTTATTTATAAAATTATAAATAACAATTAAACTAAAATTTAATTAACTTACTATAAATGTAAGTATTATCATATTATGAGGTTAAATAATGGTAAGTGTAAACTTAGAAGCTAAAAAAACTGTAGATGTAATGATTGAAAAAGCAGATGATTTAAACATTGCTGTTAGTCAATTATCCAACGGTGCTACAATCATCGATTGTGGTGTAAACGTTGCAGGAAGTTTTAAAGCAGGAGAACTTTATACAAAAGTTTGTCTTGGTGGATTAGCAGATGTAGGTATCTCAATACCTGGTGATTTATCTGAAAAATTCGCATTACCTTCAGTTAAAATTAAAACCGATTTCCCAGCTATCTCAACATTAGGTTCACAAAAAGCTGGATGGTCTGTATCTGTAGGAGATTTCTTTGCATTAGGATCAGGTCCTGCAAGAGCAATAGCTAAAAAACCTGCTGAAACCTATGAAGAAATCGGATATGAAGACACCGAAGCAGACATAGCTATTTTAACTTTAGAAGCAGATGTATTACCTGTTGACGATGTAGCTCAACACATTGCAGATGAATGTAATGTTGACCCTAAAGATGTCTATTTACTTGTAGCTCCTACCTCTTCATTAGTTGGATCTATCCAAATTTCTGGAAGAGTAGTTGAAAACGGAACCTACAAAATGTTAGAAGCTATTAAATTCGATGTAACAAAAGTAAAACACGCAGCTGGTATCGCTCCTATTGCACCAATTGACCCAGATGGATTAAAAGCTATGGGTAAAACCAACGATGCAGTATTATTTGGTGGAAGAACCTACTACTATGTTGAATCTGAAGAAGGCGATGACATAGCTGAAGTAGCTGCAAAATTACCATCATCTGCAGCAGATGGATATGGAAAACCATTCTTTGATGTATTTAAAGAAGCAGAATTCGATTTCTATAAAATCGACAAAGGAATGTTTGCTCCAGCAGAAGTTGTAATTAATGACTTAACAACTGGAAAATTATATAAAGAAGGTTATGTAAACGTAGATTTACTTAAGAAATCTTTCGGATTATAGAATAAGTTAATCACTTATTCTAACACCTTTTTTTATACTATATTAAATATAGTCTTGTTTTTTTAAAATTAATATCTTGCAAAATGAATTTTTTCTGGTTTGAAATTTCTCCTGGCAGCAGGTTTTTCTACAGGATATCCTAATGCAATAACTGCAAATGGAATAATATAATCAGGAATATCAAAATATTCTCTAAGTGCATTAACTCTTTCTTCATTAGGATACATACCTAACCAAACTGACCCTATTTTTCTATCAGTAGCCTCAATAAGACAATTTTGAGTGCATGCTCCCAAATCCTGTTGGAAATAATCAAAAGTACCATATTCTTCTAGGATTTTTTTGTTAGCTAGTACTATGATTAATTTTTGAGCACCTGCAGCAGGTCCTGCATATGGAGACATTTTTGAAACAGCTTCCATATCTTCTGGATCATTAACAACAATAAATTCCCAAGGCTGTGAATTCATGGCAGACGGTGCCTGCATACCTGCCCTAATGATATCCTCAATGTCCTGAATTTCCACTTCTTCTTCTGTAAATTCACGAACACTAGCTCTTTCAAATAAAGAGTTCATATAAATTTCCCCCTATTTTTGTTATTTATATAGACTCAGATAATTTTAATAATATAATAATAGGTTATTAAAATATATAAAGTTACCTACTAAAAGTTCAATTAATCTTTTATTAGTGGAATATTTATTTAACAGATTAAAATAATTAAAAGATAAACATATATAAATAAAACTAAAAACTAGCTAATTGTTCAATATAAAAAGATAATATCTCCTTATAGACAAATAATAATTAAAATAAGAAAATTTAAAGACTTATTATAAAATTAGATTATTATGCTTATATAGTTATCGATTTTATAAGATTATAATTGAGATTTTTTAAAAATAAGAAGCATTAGTATTTATTTTAACTAAAATTTTTTAAGAAAATAGGAAGTAAATCTAAACTAGGAACTATATACAATATAATAATTTTAATTAATATTCATACTTTTTTAAAAAAAACTAAAATTTTTTTAGTTGATATTGAAAAAATTAACACAAATAAAAAGGTCAAAAAAAGTTATTCTCTTAGCTTTAAAGTTAAAAATCAATAATCAAATTTAATATTCAGTAAAAAAAAAAAAAAAAAAAAAAAAAAAAAAAAAGCTATAACTTTATATGAGAACTTATTTTAAGAATTTAAAACTTTATTGAACTTTAACTAATTAGACTGTCTCCAAGTGTTTCCACAGTTGGTACATCTAATGAAATAGGTCGGTGCTTCATCAGCAGATCTTGTTTGTAAAACCCACCAGACCCCTTCTGTTCCACCACATTTATAACAGGTAATCTTCTTAGTTGGCATAGCTGTACTTTTCTTATCTGTGACAATTACTTCTTGTTGAGGGTTTGTTTCACCTTCAAAGCTGTACTGTTCCTTTACTTCTTCATCAGATATTGAATCTTCATATCCACAGCTACATTTTAAGTTTCCATCTTTATCTGGCAGTAATATTTTACCACATTTTGGACAAAATTCCATAGATAATTAACCTCTAGAAAATCTTATTAAAAATAGTATTAGATTAAACTTACTTAAAAAAGTAATGAATATTCCATAAAAAGCACAACTTTTAAAATTATTAAAATAGAAAGTTAATAATATTATATTAAGCTATTTTTTGAGGAATAAAATGATATGGAATGAAAAGATTGAGTGTATGGAAAGAGATGAACTTGAAGAATTACAACTTAAAAGACTTCAAGAAACTGTAAAAAGGGCTTTTGATAAAATACCTTATTACAATAAAAAATACACTGAAAATAATGTTTTTCCAGAAGATATTGAAACTTTAAAAGATATTGAAAAATTACCTTTTATAACAAAAGATGATTTAAGAGAAAGTTATCCTTTTGGACTATTTGCTGTTGATAGAAAGAAAATAACAGAAGTACATTCATCTTCAGGTACTACCGGTAAGCCAGTTGTTTCTGGTTACACACCTAAAGACCTTGATACATGGAGTGAAACAATAGCTCGTGGTTTAACAATGATGGGTCTTGGAGAAGAAGATATTATCCAAAATACTCATGGATATGGTCTTTTTACAGGAGGATTTGGTGTTCATTATGGTTCTCATAAAATTGGAGCAACTATCATACCAATCTCCACTGGACAGACAAGAAGACAAATTGAAATTATGAAAGATTTTGGAACTACCTGTTTGATATTTACTCCTTCCTATGGAATACACCTTGGAGAAGTAGCTATTGAAGAAGGAATTGATCCAAAAGAATTGGGTGTTAAAGCTATTGGTTTTGGAGCTGAAATGTGGACTGAAGAGATAAGACAAAAAGTAGAGGATATATTTGGAGCTAAAGCTTACAATATCTATGGATTAACAGAATTAATGGGTCCTGGAGTGGGAATTGAGTGTGAAGCACAGAATGGTCTTCATATACCTGAAGATATTTACTATCCGGAAATTATTGACCCTAATACCTTGAAAAATTTAGGTCCTAATGAAAAAGGAGAACTTGTATTAACTAACCTCTACAGAGAAGGAATGCCAATAATTAGATTTAGAACTAAAGATATCACTTCAATTACCTATGAACCATGTGAATGTGGAAGAACACTTGCAAGAATGAGCAGAATCACCGGAAGAAGCGATGATATGATTAAAGTTAAAGGAGTAGCTATTTTCCCATCACAAATTGAAACAGCTCTTCTAAAAGCAGGAGATGTAGAACCTCATTACTTAATCATTGTTACAAGGCCACATGTTCTTGATGAAATCGAAGTTAAAGTTGAAGCATCTAAAGACCTTTTCTTTGACGGTGTAAAAGAAATGGTAAATGTAAAAGACAGAATAGCTAAATCTATTGAAAATGAAACAGGAATAAGGGTTAAAGTAACCTTAGTTGAACCAAAAAGCCTTCCAAGATTTGAAGGAAAAGCAAAAAGAGTTATCGATGAAAGAAACCTACACTAAAGGAGATATTTTATGAAAATTAAACAATTATCAATATTTTTACAGAATAAAAAAGGAAGTTTATATGATGCATTAGATGTTTTATCTAAAGGAGGAATTAACATTAAAGCTCTTTCCCTTGCAGATACTTCTGACTTTGGTATCTTAAGAGTTGTTGTTAACAATCCTCAAAAAGGGTTAGAAATTCTTGAAGAAGCTAATTTCCTTGTAAAAATGACTGATATAATAGCTATTGAAATGAATGATAATCCTGGTGGACTTTCAGATGTGTTAAAAACCATTAAAGATAATGATATTGATTTAGAATATCTTTATGCATTTACACATAATAAAACAGATAAAGCTATTCTTTTATTACATACTGATGAGTTAGACAACTTGGCAGCTGTTTTAAAAGAAAATAATATAACTGTTGTATCTTCTGAGGAAGTATACAACTTATAAATACTTTTTTTACTATTTTTATTTTTTTAAAAAAAAAGAAAGGAAGAATAAATTTATTCTTCAGAAGTTGATGGAGTGTAAACTCTGGAACCTAATTCAGAGTCTAACATGTATAAAATGTTTGCTGCTCCGCGTTTGCTGCTCCGCCAGCTCTTTTGATTTTTCCTAATACTTCCATAGCTGACTCTTCTTCTTCAACTTGTTCTTCTACATACCATTGTAAGAATTGGTTAGTTGCGTGGTCTTTTTCTTCGATTGCAATGTCAACTAAGTTGTTGATTAAGGAAGTTACCATTTGTTCATGTTCTAATACATGTTTGAATACAGCTTCAATGGAATCCCATTCTGTTTGAGGTGCTTCAATAGCTGTTAAGGTTACTCTTGCTCCTCTTGTGTTTAAGTAGTCATAGAATTTCATTGCATGATCTAATTCTTCTTGTGCTTGTACTCTCATCCATTGTGCAAATCCTGGATAGTCTTGATCTTCAAAGTAAGCTGCCATTGATAAGTATAAGTATCCGGAATACATTTCTGCATTTAATTGTTCGTTTATTGCTTTTTCCATATTTTCTGAAACCATTTATATCACCAGTTTTTATTCAATTAAAATATAAGTATTGATAACTATAAATACTTTGTGTTTTTTATAACTTTTTGTTACTATAATATGAATTTAAAAAAATAATAGAAAAATCAGGAATTATTTTAGGAAACCTTTAAAGAATTCCTCAAGTTCTTCATCTTCCATAGGTTCCGGAGTAGAAACAGTGTCATTGTTCAATATATTTAAAGCAAGCTTCCTGTATTCTTCAGTTTCTTCACTTTCAGGATATTTTTCTACAACGGTTTTTGCATCTAATTCACTTTCTTGAATTAAATCACTCCTATTGATAACACCAATTACATGTGTACCTATCTTTTTTGCAAACTTATCAACAATTTCCACTTCATTGTTGACTCCCTTACAGTTACAGACAATTCCACTTAACTTACCTTTAAGTTTTTTAATTCCACGAACAATGTTGTTTGCTGCATATAGGGACATGTACTCCCCTGAAGAGACAATGATAACTTCATCTGCATACTTTTCACGAAGAGGAACAGAAAATCCACCACATACAACATCCCCTAAAACATCATAAATAACAACATCAAGATCCTTGTCAAAGATACCTAAATGTTCAAGTCTTTTCATAGCTACTATAACACCACGTCCTGCACATCCAACTCCAGGTTCAGGACCTCCACTTTCAACACATAAGATATCTTTATATCCTTTATAAACTAAATCCTCTTCAACAGGGTCTTTTTTATCTTTTATAGTTTTTACAACAGTTGGAATTCTGCCACCACAAAGTGTACGTGTTGTATCAGCTTTTGGATCACAACCAATAACTAGACAGTTCAAATCTTCAAAATCAGCATAGACTGCAGATAGATTAGCTACGGTTGTACTTTTTCCAATTCCGCCTTTTCCATAAATAGCTATCTTTTTAATCATTAAATCACTTTTAGTCTCTTTCAGTTAGTTTATACACAAAATCATTTTCACGAACTTTAGTTTCACATGCAACAGCAACATTACATCCCTTTGGAGCTTTTTCAATTGGTTTTCTATCAATTTCCATAGATTCAATTACATGTTCAATTGATCCTGTAGTCTGGCCCTGAATAAGAATCTTATCTCCAAGAGCCAAATCATCCCATATCTTAAGTTCAGCCACCTTTACTTTACTGTAATAGTTAACAACTTTACCAATATCCTTTTTAATATATTTGGACTGATTGTCTTCACTTATTTCATAAGGCTGATTGAAATAAAATCCTGTATCAAATCCACGGTTAAATACTTCACTTAATCTCTCAATCCATGATGGGTCAACTTTATAATCATCAGGGTTTTCAAAATACCTGTCAATAGCCTGCCTATATACACCAGTAACCATTGCTCCATAGTCAGGACTTCTTGCACGCCCTTCAATTTTAAAGCTGGCCACTCCTGTGTCAACCAGTTCAGGAATGTGCTCAATCATCATCATGTCCTTTGGTGAGAAAAAGTTAGTCCTATAGGAATCATCATAGGATTTAGATATTACAAAGGACTCATCTGAGATATCTGAGAAGTTAACGACATTATCATCATCACTTTCCTCATAGGTCAAGGTCCAGTTCTTACGGCATGGCTGAAGACAGTCCCCGCAGTTGGCGCTTCTTCCATATAATCCATAGCTTAAGAAACATCTTCCAGAAATAGCCATGCACATTGCACCATGGATAAAAACTTCTGTTTCAATTGGAGATTTTTCAGTTATCCTTTTAATCTCATCAATTGACAGCTCCCGTGAAAGAATAGCTCTCTTAGCACCTAATTTTTTAAGTGTTTTTAAAGTAAAAGAATTAGTAATATTTTCCTGAACACTTATGTGAGGTTCAAGACCATGGCCTGCAGTATCTTCAATTAAACCAATATCAGAAAGAATAAGACCATCAATTTCAGCTGCAGCTATTTCAGGTAACTGACTTTTAAGTTTAGCTGCTGTATCTTCTCTTAAAATAGTGTTAGTGCAAAGATAAGTTTTTGCGCCGTATTCAGCAGCTGTCTTTGCAACTTTATCCAAATCATTAAAAGTAAAATTATTGGCATTAGCCCTCATATTGTACCCATCAAGGCCAATATAAACAGCATCTGCCCCATTTTCAAGAACAGCTCTAAGGGAAATAAAATTTCCAGCTGGTGCTAATAATTCTACCATATTAAATCTTTAAGGTTTATAATAAGTTTCAGCTTCAATATCCTCTGGAAGTTCAGTTGGATATTTCTCATTAATACAACCTAAACATAGATCTTCCTTAGGCATTCCAATAGCATCAACAAGAGCTTCTAAAGTAATGTATCCTAAAGAATCAACATCTAACTGTTCTCTAATTTCTTCAACAGAGTAGTTAGCTGCAATTAATTCTTTTTTAGTTGCCATAGCTACTCCATAGAAACAAGGAGATATTACAGGAGGACAGCCTACAAGGAAGTGAATTTCTTTAGGTTCTGCTTCTTTAACAAGTTCTAATAATTGCTGTGATGTAGTACCTCTTACAATACTGTCATCAATGAGAATAATCCTTTTTCCTTTAATAGCTTCTTTAATAGGGTTTAATTTAAGTCTTACAGCTAGTTCTCTTTCTTCCTGTGTTGGCATAATAAATGTTCTTCCAACATACCTGTTTTTAATTAAACCTTCACCATAAGGAATTCCTGATGCTCTTGAATAACCAATAGCTGCAGGAATTGAAGAATCTGGAACAGGAATTACAACATCTGCATCAATAGGATATAACTTATGGAGCTGTTCACCAATATTTAATCTGGTCTGATATACATTAACTCCGTCAATTGTACTGTCAGGTCTTGCAAAATAAACATATTCAAACATACAGTGTGCTAAATAAGGTTCTTCCCCCTTATCTAACATGTAGCTGTTGATTTCATTGTTTTCAAAGTAAACTACTTCTCCAGGTTCAATATCACGGATGTACTTTGCATTAATTACATCAAAAGCTACAGTTTCTGATGCTACAACAAAATCATCTTTTCTTTTTGCAACAGCTAAAGGTTTCATACCCATAGGATCACGTACAGCATATAACTCACCATTAATAAGGATAGTTAATGCATAGGAACCAACAAGTTGTTTACAGACAGCTTCAATTGATTCTAAAATGTCTTTTTGATTATCATGGTGTTCCCTTTTAAGTAAGTAACAGATAACTTCAGAATCAGTATTGGATTTAAAGGAGTAACCTTCTTCTATAAGCTCATCTCTTAACTCTCTGGAATTTACAATATCCCCATTATGAGCCATTGCGATAAATCCATTATCAAAATCAGTTACAAAAGGCTGAGAATTTTCAAGTTTAGATTGACCAGTTGTAGAATATCTTACATGGCCAATTCCTACATTTCCACTAAGATGATTAATCTCGTAATCTTTGAAAACGTCTGAAATTAAACCCATACCACAATAATAATTCAATCCTTTGTCTAAATTATAAGTAGCTATACCTGCTGACTCTTGTCCTCTATGCTGAAGGGCAAAAAGGCAGTAATAAATAAAAGAAGAAACATCCTTACTTTCATTTTCAGAATGAATCCCTACAACCCCACATTTATCTTGCAATTCATCTTGCATGTACAATCTCCTTTAATTAGTAAATATAGTTATAATTATAAAATTTATCTTATTAAATAGTAACGGTTTATTTATATATTAACCAAAAAAGTCACCAATATTGTTTGGTATGTCATACTCTCTTTCATCAATGATTTTATCATCTGATTCATTATTAAGATTATTCAGCTCTTTTTTCAATTCCTCTTCTTTATCTTCAACAAAAATTAAAGCTGTTTTAACAACTTTTAACCAGTCAATAGCTGTTGGTTTGTCTACAGCTCCAATAAAACCTTGACCAACTATAATATTGTCAGGTCTGAATTTATTTGTAGCAATAATGATTTTTTCTTGATTTAAAAGAGATTCATCAAAAACTTCCTGCCATAAATCATTTAAATCATAGATTTCCAGGATATGTTTATTATGAATATCTTCAAACCTACCTTTAAAAGAAGAGAAGTCTGATTTAATCTTGTCAATATTATGATTAAGGTTAGTGATTTCATCTTTTAGTTCAAGGTTAACTTTTTCAAGTTTTTCATTATCATCAATTAACCCATTATAATCATCTAAAAGACTGTTATACTTTCTTGTAAGAGATGAGAGTTTATTTTCTAAAGAATGAATATTAATGATATTTAAAGAATAAGAAAGTCCTGCCTTTATAATGGAATTGAAGATTTCCCTTTCAGCATGACTTATTTCAATAGTACCTTCATCTGAAATAACATTATCATAATTAAATAAACCTATATGATTAAAATCAGTTTTTAAATCATTATATAAAATATTATAATACTCATCATGTCCATAGCTGCCAATGAGAATTATATCTGCACCAGAAGCTACCTTCTTAGCAAGCTCCATATCTTTGGTTGGTATGATGGAAGAAACAATGATATTATAATCTTTCTCAAGCTGCACATTATTTATTGCTTTAGAAACTATTTCTGCCATGTTATTTTCTGAAACAATAACTCTAACATCAACTTTTTCAATAGTTTGATTATCATCCATTCTTTCAACCTAAATCATTTTAACTTTTTTATGCCAATCCCATGCAGAAGAAACAATAGTTTCTAAGTCATATTGAGGAGTCCATCCTAAAACATCCCTGACCTTTGATGAATCAGCTATTAAAACATCAGGATCTCCTTCACGACGGTCTGCAGTTTCAACCTTAAAATCAACACCTGTAACTTTCTTACATGTATCAATAATTTCCTTAACAGAGTACCCTTTACCATTTCCTAAATTAAAGAAATCAGATTTTCCCCCATTAGCTAAATATTCATAAGCAAGAATATGAGCCCTTGCAAGGTCATTAACATGAATATAATCACGTATACATGTACCATCAGGAGTATTATAATCAGTACCAAAAATAGAAATAGAATCTCTAATACCTAATGCAGCATCTAAAACTAATGGAATTAAATGAGTTTCAGGATCATGATACTCACCAACTTCACAGTCAAAATCACAGCCAGCTGCATTAAAGTATCTTAGAGAAACAAAATTAAAATCTCCTTTTTCAGCTTCCCTACTTAAAGATTTTTCAACAATAAATTTTGAATGACCATAAGGATTAATCGGTTTTAACTTTTGGTCTTCAGTAATTGGAATTTTTTCAGGATTTCCATAAACAGCTGCAGTTGAAGAGAGAATAAACTTATCAACCCCAAATTCTCTCATAACCTGCAATAAATTTAAAGTGTTTTTATAATTATTTTTAAAATACATCTGAGGATGTTCAACTGATTCAGCTACTGATGAAAAAGCAGCAAAATGCATTACAGCATCAATATCATGAGTTTCAAAGATTTCTCTAATATCTTTACTGCCAGTATCACCATTTACAAATTCGCCCCATTTTACAAAATTTTCATAACCCTTGGAAAGATTATCTAACACAACAGTGTCATATCCTTCCTGATTTAGCATTTTGTTTGTATGGGAACCAATATAGCCTGCTCCACCAGTAACTAAAATCAAATAATCACCTTAAATTAATTTACCTAATTTTAGTAAAGCTTTAGGAGATACTTTAACTAAGTTTTTAATAAGTTCTGTAGTGGAAATTTTTTCGAAGTTAACATCTTGGAAAGCTTTAGCGATATCATTAAGTTCTTCATCACTTAAGGATAATAGGAACTCATGAGGTTTTTTATACTTGTCAATTTCACTTTTAAGCTCTTTTCTAACTTCTTCATCATATTTCTTAAGGAATTTTTTAGAGCAGTCACCTGCAGCAATAGCTTCTGCAGCTACTTTACCAGCATACATACCTCCAGTCATACCACTGGAAATTCCTCCACCAGTTAATGGGTTTACCTGACCTGCTGCGTCTCCACAAATTAAAAGGTTGTCATCATACATTTTTTTAGGCATTCCACCAACAGGGTCTCCACCAACATTTAATTCAACAGGCTGAGCATTTTTGGTAGCTGGACATTTAGCAATGAATTCATCTAAATATTCAATAGCTGGTTTTTCAGCTAAATGAGAAAGAACAGCTAATCCTACATTTGCAATGTCATCTCCTTTAGGGAAAATCCATACATAACCACCAGGAGCACAGGATCCAAAGAAGAACTCTAAAACACCATCTCTTTCAAAGTCAAGACCTACCATTTCATATTGGACACCAGATTCCATTTCTTTAGCTTTTGTGGTAGGTTTTAATCCTGCCCATCTTGCAACATGACATTCAGGACCATCAGCACCAATTACGATTTTAGCTCTGATTTCTTCTTTCTTACCCATAGATTCAACAGATACAATGAATGCATCTCCATCTCTTCTAAGGCCAGTAGCTAAAGTTTTAATTTTGATTTGAGCACCAGCTCTTGCTGCATCCATAGCCATATATTTATCAAATACTTTTCTCTCTAAGATGTAACCTGCTTCAGGCAATTCAATTTCTTCTTCAGTCATCCATACATCAGTACCATCAGGAGAAACAAGTCTTATACCATCGATTTCTTTAGTAATCCAACGAGGATTAGGTTCAATACCTAATTTTGCAAGACCTTTTTTAGATATTCCTTCAGCACATCTTTTTGGAGCACCGATTTCAGATTTTTTATCCATCAATATTACTTTTGCACCACCAAGAGCAGCATGCTTAGCTGCACTAGAACCTGCTGGTCCTGAACCAATTACTAATACATCAGTTTCAATCATAAAAATCCCCTATTCTCTCTCTAATGCTGTGATAGGACAAGCATCCACACACAAATTACATTCTCTACACTCACTATCATCAAAGATTAAAGCATATTCTTTGACGGTAATTAAATTCCTTGGACAAACACCTGCACATTCACCACAGAATGAGCACCAATCTTTAACAATCATAGAAAATCTCCTATAAAAACCTAATAATATAGTTTATATTAATATAATAATAAGATTTTTATCTTATTTAAGTATATTACTATTTTTAATAAAAATCCTTTATCTAATCATTAAAATAGGAACAGTAGAAGTTTTTAAAACTCTATCTGTTACACTTCCAATTTGATTTTCATTTAGTTCTTCATCAAAAGTATTAGAACCATAAGCATGCATAACAACTAAATCAGCATTTGTTTTACGAATAATAGTTTTCATATCTCTTAAAGGATCACCAGTAATTAGATGCTCAATAACATCAACACCAACTTTATTTGCTTTTTCAGTTATTTTACCTAATATAGCATCACCTTTATCTTCTTCACTGGCATAGCTATTAAATGAAAATTCTTCAAGAACATGAACTGCAGCTATTTTAGAGTTAAATTTCTCTGCAATTTCAATAGCATAATCAACAGCCTTATCACCATATTCAGAGCCATCTACTGGTACAGTAATAGTTTCAAACATTTTATTCCTCCATTAAGTAGTCTGCATGACAGAAACCAATGAAATCATCTACAATTTTATCAACATCAGTATCATCATCAATAACAAGTCCATTATCCATGAAAATAGCTCTGTTACTTAATTCCTTAATGAAATCAGTATTATGTGAAACCATAACTATTGTAATTCCATATTTCTTGGAAATCTTTTTAAGAGAGTTGGTTACAGTTCTTAAGGTAATTGGGTCTAAATCACCAAATGGTTCATCAAGCAATAAGAATTTAGGTTTGGAAATTAAGATTAAAGCAAGCATTACCCTAACTTTTTGACCACCAGATAATTCATAGGATTTCCTATGTAAAATATCCAAAGATAAATCCAAACTATCAAAAATGTCCTTAACGGCTTCCTTAGTTGCAGTTTCTGGGAATTTAGGGAACAAATCATTTAAAATCTCAGGCATTAAACCAACTTGTTCCAAACGTGCTTTAGCTTCATGTTCAGGTAAATCAGTTAATAAGTAAAGTGAATCTAATAATTCATCACTTAAATCCAATTTTTTAGCTCTTTCTCTTGCTTCTTTTACAATATTATGATTTTTATAACCTAAACGAACAGCTAATTGATTAAGAACTGTTGCATAATGGCTTAAGGCAAATTCCTGATGCATAAATCCTAATTTACTTCTAATAGCCATTCTACCCATACCTGGAAGGGCAATATCTTCCCAGTTTCCATCTACATTATAGAATACATCCCCTTTATCTGGGAAATCTAAACCACCAAGCATTCTTAAAAGAACAGTTTTTCCAGCCCCACTAGGACCTACTAAACTAAGGATGTTTTCGCGGTTAACCTTAAAGTTAATATCCTTCATCTGTAGAACTTCACCACCAGTTACAAGATAGAAACGTTTATAGATATCTTTAGCTTCAATTACTTCTTCATCAGTAGCTACATTCTCAATATCTACAATAGGTTCCATATCACTCATGAATTTATCTGTGATTTCAACTGGATCTCCTTCATCTTTAATCTCACCATCTTCAAGCAATATAACCCTATCTGCAAGATATTTTTGAACATCTGGAAGGTGGGATACAACAATAACAGTAATATTTAATTTTTCATTAATCTTTTTAACAGCATCTAAAATTTCCTGTTTTGTTTTTGGACAAGCCATTGTAGCTGGTTCATCTAAAAGTAAAAGTTTTGGTCTTTTTGCTAATTGTCTAGCTATAATCAATCTTTGTTTTTCTCCACCACTTAAAACAGATGCATAATGACCAGATTTCTCTGTTAATGATACCAATTCAAGAATTTCATCTGCTTCTTCACCAAACTCACTTTCAGCTACTTCAAAATCAGTACTTGCTTCATCAAAATATCTTCTTGAGTATAATTTTCTTAAAACATTTTCACGCACTGTTTCCGGCCATATACCGAAAGATCTTTGAAGGTGAATAGCTGTTTCTTTTTTAAGCATATTATAATAAAATTGAGAAGATTCAGAATTAACAGTAACATCCCCAACAGTGATACTTCCTGAATCAATGTGTTCTACTCCCCTTAATGCTCTTAAAAGAGTAGTTTTACCAGAACCACTTTTTCCTATGATTCCTAATATTTCCCCTTCTTTTACTTCAAAGCTAATATTTTTAATTCCAGTGACAGTTTCACCATCATCTAATTTGTAACTTTTACTAACATTTTCAATTTTTATCATCTATTATGCTCCATTTATTCTATGAATTCTTTTTATAGGAAAAAAACATTGAATTAATTTAATAATATTTACTATTTGAAGATTAAAATATTTAAACTCCATCATTATTTTATATAGTGTAAAGTTTAATATAAAAATAATTAAAATAATTTGTGATAAAAATGAGTTTTGATGATAAAGTTAATGAATTTTTAGAAAAAGTAGAACATGAAAAAATAATGATTGAAACACAATTTGCTGATATTGAAAGTTATATTAAAGACCATGATGATATTGATTACGATAAACTTGTTTCTATCTTATCCCATTTCAATACATTAAATATCCAATATGAACAGCTCTGTCATGATTTAACCATATTTATTTCAATATTCAAATCAAAAGAAGAACAGCAAATAAGAATTTATAAAACAGAAGAGTTAGTTGAATTATTAGAAGCTGAGGTAAATAAAATTAATAATCAATAGCTATCGCTAATTTAACTACTTTTTTTTACTATTTTTTATTTACACATGAACAGATACGCCACCATTTTCAGCAGTGGTACTGTTTTCAGAAATAACTTTACCATTTTTAAGTAACTGTACTTTGAGTTCACCAGAGCCATAATCTGTTTTTTGAATATTTGCAAAGGCTTCATCCCATCCAGCGCAACTTAATCTGTATGTCTGATTGCCAGATCCAGACCTTTCAGATGGATGATCAACATCACCTAATCTACCATACCAGCTGCCATCATAGGAAATAACAACTTCAAAAGGAGTGCTTGATGGACTGTTAGCACTTTCATTAGCTGTGATAATATTTAATGAACTTTCAGGTGATGGTTTAGTAACTTCCTGAACAATGGAAAATAGTACTAATGCAATAGCAACAATTCCAATTACTAATAAAACTTTTTTAGCAGTGCTTATATTCCAACCATCATTTTTTCTTTTTTTAGTTAGAATTGCTTTATCAAGTGGATATGTACAGTTTAAACAATATGCATTTTCATCATCATTTTCATATCCACATCGCGGGCACTTAACCATAATCTATACCTCAAACTTCTTTTGTCTAACATCAATTTTATTACATTATCATATTTAAAGTTAATGAAAAAAATGGAAAAAAACCGAAAATTTTAGCTTTTTTTAAAAAATAGGGAAATAAAAATAATACTTATTTCCTATAGCTAATATGTTACTCATTAGAAATAATATTAAAGCCATAGATTAATTATTTTAAGTTATAAGTTAAAAAGTATACATGCATTTCAAGTGTAAGTTATAAGTTAAAAAGTATACCTCCATTTCAAGTGTAAAAATTAAATAAAAAAAATAGCTAAAAAAAGAGTTAATGGTAATAATCATAGACATTTTGAGCAACTTTTGAATTCATAGATTTTACCTTGGCCAATTCATCAACAGAAGCTTTTTTAATAGATTCAACATCCCCAAATTCTTTTAATAGATTTAATTTACGATTTCTACCAATGCCCTTAATATCATCAAGAGAAGACTCGCTGATGTTTTTACTTCTTAACTTTCTATGATATGTAATGGCAAATCTGTGAGATTCATCCCTAACACGTTGAAGAAGGTGTAGTGCCTTATTATTTTTAGGAATTATAATAGGACGACTAGAGTTAGGAATAAATATTTCCTCAAATTCCTTAGCTAAACCAATAATAGGAATATGAGAAAGATTAAGGTCGTCTAAAACCTCACATGCAACATTTAACTGACCTTTACCACCATCAATAACAATCAAATCAGGTTCTTCATCCTGATCCAACATCTTAAGACGTCTGGTTAAAAGTTCCCTCATCATTTCAAAATCATTAGGACCTGGAGTGTTAATTTTAAAGTGTTTATACTTCTTTTTATTAGGTTTTGCATCAAGAAATGAAACTTTGGAACCTACAGCCATTTTACCTGAAATATTACTAATATCATAACCTTCAATAACTCTAGGTAGTTTATCGAGTTTTAAGTACTTTTTAAGTTCAATTAAAGCGTTTTCAAGAGTTTTCTTTTGATGTTTAATAATTTCTGCATTCTTTTTAGCCATTTGAACTAATCTTAATTTAATTCCTTTTTCAGGGACTTTAATATAAACTCTATTTCCCCTTAAATCTGTAAGCCACTCTTCAAGAAGTTCATAACCTTCAATTTCATTATCAACAATAATCTGTTTTGGAATATGTCTATTATACCCATAATACTGTTGAATGAAAGCATATAAAACATCTTCATTAGAATCATGCTCTGTTCCACTCATTAAAAAGTCATCTTTGCCAATAATCTTACCATTACGTATAGCCATTACAACGATAATTACAGTGTCTTTATTTTCTGCAATAGCTATTACATCCTGATCTAAATCATCATCAGCCAGTTCAACAAATTGTTTATCCATAATTTCTTCAATAGATACAATTTGATCTCTTAAAACTGCTGCTTTTTCATATTCTTGATTTTCAGCAGCCTTCATCATCTCCTTTTTAAGATTTCTAACAATAACAGAGTACTTTCCCTGGAAAAACAAATCTATTTTTTTAATAATCTCATTGTATTCCTCTTCAGAGATGTTTCCATCACAAGGAGCATAACATAAATCTATCTGACTATTAAGACAAGGCCCATCCATATTTCTGCATGTTCTTATTTTAAATAAAGATTTTAAAAACTTTACAGTTTTTTTAACAGACCCCACATCTGTAAATGGCCCATAATAGCTACCATTTTTTGTAATGTTTCTTGTAATAACTAACCTTGGAAACTTTTCACTAGTTATTTTAACATAAGGATATCTTTTATCATCCTTTAGCTGAATATTATAACGAGGCTTGTGTTTTTTAATTAAATTAGCCTCTAAAATTAGAGCTTCTTTTTCAGAATTTGTTACAATGTACTCTAAGCTATCAAAATGACTCATTAATATTTGAGTTTTAGGCCTGTCAAGAACTGGACGAAAATAAGATTTAACTCTTTTAATGAGGTTTTTTGCCTTACCAATGTAAATAATTTCATCCTGTTTATTCCTCATTATATAAACACCAGGTTTATTTGGAAGATTTTCAGGAGATTTAACTTTAGTTGACATAACACCCACTAAAAGAAATTATTTAAGTTCAACAATGTCTTTATTTAACTCTACTTTTCCTTCAGCTATTAAGGAATCCAATACCTTGTTAATTTTAGCTGCAGTCTTTTTAGAAGTAGATTTAAAACCAAAGTTACGAGAAACATCTTTTGTTAATTTATTAAGCTCAATTGGTTCTTTAAATTCTAAAACAGTTTCTATATTTTTAGTAATTTCTTCATTAGAAATCAAATCAATGTTAGGTTTCACTCTTTTTCTAATCTCAACATCATTATTCAAATTAAATAAAAAGTCGTCAATTATTATTAAAGAACCTTCATCTTCTGATACTTTAATAGCATCATTAACTGCACTTTTAAACTTGGAACCTGCTCTTTTAATATCACAGTTCTCTTTAACTCTGTTTATTACTTCATTAACATGGATTGGTCCTTCAACATCAACAATTCTATTTATAGATGCAGAAATTTCTTCAGGACTTTTATCATAAAGTTCATCAGAAGACTTTATACCAATATCTTCTGCTTTTTTATAATCATAAATAAAGTCTTTAACAGTTTTACCTTTACCTGGAAGCTTTTTATCATCAAAATCTTTCAATTTATAATTCTGTTTGTGTCTTTCATGTTCTATTTCCTTATATTCTTCATCCACTTCATGAATAATATCTTCAAGCTCCATGTCTTCTTTTGCTTTCCTTCTTTCTTCTTCATGGATTGTTAAGATACTATTATCATCATTAGACAATTCTTTCTTAAGAGCTTCCATTAACTGTTCTTCACGAATTCTTTTCTCTTCCATCTCAGCAAATTCAGAATCATCAATATCAATAATTTTTTCCTCTTCATATTCATGATAATCTTCTTCATCAACCATTGGAGTTATATAATCATCATTTTGTAAGCTAGTTTCAGCCATATTCTGAGCTGCAAACTCATTAGAATAAGAAGTTTCCTGAGGATTATCATTAGATTGAGGATATTCAACTGGATCTTTTGTTCTGTCAATTACACTGACATATCCAATTTCAGTAGGATTTTCAATTTCTTTTAAAGACTTGTTAATATATTTTAATTCATCTTTAAATGCACTGATTTTTCCTAAAGCTGATTTTTTATCATGATACAAATTATTTTTCTTAAGAGGGCTATTGACATCATTTATTCCCTGATAATAATATTCATTGAACTCTGGTTCATTATTGATATTATTTTCTTCAAATTTAGGCATATCCCCAATATCTTCCTCTGTAAGATCATCTAAAAGTTTATCAAAACTATCATTAACAACAGTTGTAGCCTTTTCATGAATTTCTTCATCATCCCAATTTATATTGGATTTAAATTTAATATTATCAAAAGGAGATTTATCATCTTCAATTATATAATCTTCAAATGGAGAATCAGCTTTTTCATCAATTTCTATCTCTTCTATTTCCATTTTCTGATTATCATCATTTGATTCTACTTGATAATCATTGTCAATTTCATAAATAGCTGATTTTTCATCACTAGATTTATCTTCAATTTTCTCTTCTAGATTATCTTCAACATTATTTCGTGGATTTAAATAAGATTCTCCTTCTGTAATTCCTGAAATAATTGAGTTAACAATTCTTTCTTTCATAGATTGTTTTTTTCTAGGTCTGTTAACCTCATTATCCAAAGATTTGCTATTATCATTGTTAAGTATTTTATCTTTAATTTTAGGTTTTTTAAGAGAAGCATTATCATTATTCATTTCTTTTTTCTCCTCATCACTAGACTCTTTTTTATTATTCTCTTTTTTAGAATTATTTATTTCAATATCATTATCTGAATCAGTTTTTTTATCTTTAAAGTTAACAGTGTAGACATTTTCCTCTTGCTTAACTTCATTAAGGAATTCATCTTTAATATCTGCTACATTAGTAACTTCTTCCAATTCATCAACTTCAGATACAACCTCAATATTCTCATCATCAGATACTTCACGAGGATTTACATCTTCTAATTCATCAACTTCAGATACAACCTCAATATTCTCATCATCAGATATTTTACGAGGTGTTACTTCTTCTTGAGGAATAATATACTCTTCATCTTCCTCACTAGCTATTTCATCATCTAAGTTATCTGAAGCATCATCTAAATCTTCTAAATCATTAACTTCCTCAGCTTCCCTTGCTTTTGCTTCAAGTTCAGCTTTACGTGCTTCTTCAGCTTCTTTTTCTCTTTCAAGTTTTGCTTTTTCAGCCTGCTGTTTAAGTTTAAGTGCTAATTTTTCTGCTTCTTCAGTCTTTTTCTGTTCTAATTTTACAGCCTCTTTTTTAGCATTTTCAACTGCTTCAAGAAGTTTTTTGCGGCCTAAATCCCTATTTCTATACCAGTCAGTAGACCATAAATGATAAAGGTTCCATCCAAGGCCGGTTAAAACCTGTTCCCTTAGCCTATCCCTATCTCTAGCTACTTTACTTGAGGCATACATTTTTCCATCAGTGTTAATTCCTAAAATATATTTTCCAGGATTTTCATCATCCACAATAGCTAAATCAACTCTAAATCCTGCACAGCCCACTTGTTTATCTACTTCATAGCCATTTTCTACAAGGAAACTGTAAATTGCATCTTCAAATGGTTCATCCCTATACTCTTCAACTATCTTATGGCCTAAAGTTAAGGTTTCTGCATATCCCAGGAATTCTTTTAGTGCCTTTACACCAAATGGAGGGTTTGCTGTTAAATTCATATCATATGCTTTAAAGTTGGAAAATACTACACATTTTTCTCTGGCACGAGTAATCAATACATTTAAACGTCTTTCTCCACCGTCCTGATTTAAAGGACCAAAATTAAGAGACATTTTTCCATTTTCATCATATCCATATCCAACACTTATGAATATAACATCTCTTTCATCCCCTTGTATTGTTTCAAGGTTTTTAACAAAGAATCTTTCATCCTTATTTTCTGCAAATAAAGGTTCAAGTTCAGGCCTGTTTTTACGTTCAAGCTCCAATTCTTCAAGTATTGCATTTTTCTGTGCAACAGAGAATGTTCCAACTCCAAGACTTTTGGTGTCTCCATATTTATCAAAGTGTTTGAATATCTCTTTAACAACATCTCTTGCTTCAGCACGATTAGCAGATGAAGAACCTCTGTCATATACAGTGTTTGGATTATAATGAAGTTTTAAACCTAATTCTGGATCATTACGTGAGGGTGAAGGATAAACTAAAAGTTCATCATCATAGAACAGGCTATTTGACACTGAAATCAATGATTCATGACGACTTCTGTAGTGCCATTTAAGCATTTTAACTGGGAATGATAATTTACATAAATGTAGAATACTTTCCATATCCATTGATGTAGCTACTTCTTCTTCACCTTCTGCAGAAGACATTTGATCAAAGAAGGATGTTGGAGGTAATTGTTGAGTATCTCCCATTACAACTGCAGTTTTACCTCTCATAAATGCACCTAAAGCATCTTCAGGTTTTACTTGACTAGCTTCATCAAAGATAACAACATCAAACTGTAACTTTTCATTGGTTGGATCTAAATACTGTGCAATGGAAAGTGGACTCATCATAAATACGGGCTTAATCTGTTTTATTATTCCACCTGCTTTTTCAAGCAATTTTCTAACTGGTAAATGTCCGCTTTTTCTTGTAAACTCACCAGCCAATACTTTTGCTTCTGGATTTTCAGTAGCTCCAAATATTTGAGGAATATTGCTATTTAACTTATGGAATATTCTTTTACGGTTTAAAGCCAATATTCTTTGATCTAAATCCTTAAATTCCCTTATTCTATTATCATGAAGTTCACCAATAAATGTAGCTAGTTCCTGATTTTCCAGGAAAAGAATATTCAATAGTGAATCTGCAAAGTTACCTATTACCAATGAGTAGACATCATCTTTTTTAATATTCCTTTTCTCAATAGCTTCAATAAATGGTTCAGCATGGGTTCCTTTAGCTCTTTCTTTTGTGTTTAAATATTGTGACCATAAATGAAGGCTTGATAGCTGTCCTCTCCAATTATTAAGTTGAGTTCTCCATTGATTAAATGTGACATCTCCAAAATCCCTTTTGAAGATTAATTTACTTCTTGGATTTAATTTATTCTGGAGACTGTCTAAATCATTTTTAAAGATATTTCCAAGCCTAATATATTCTGAAAGGTTTTCTTCAGGATTTACATTAAATAAATCATTAGATAATAAATTTACAGTATCTTCAGAAAACATTCCGCTTTCTTTAAGAACTAAAAATTCCCTCATCCATTTGGAAATAGCTTTTAGGTCATTGATATCTGCTTTTAGATGCCAGTAATTACCAAAATAGTCATAAGCTATTTTTTCATTATCATCCATTTGTTTTTTAAGATGGAGTGCACCTTCCACTGCTCTTAAATCATTTAATATCTCATTAGTTCCTGGAACTGAGCCTTTATAATACATTTCAACTAGTTCTTCATTCTGTTTACTTTTAAATAGACGGAACTTTTTATTAGCTAATGACTGAAATTCATTGATTAATTTTCGAATATCTGCAGAAAATATAGTGTTATTAAATTTATCAAATATCTTAGCTACACTTTGATACTTCTCCAAATTACTGATTAAGATATTTGCACCATTAGCATCAGATTCCCAAGCATGAGATTTTAGAATATGTGCATCAATTAAAGATGCATTTTTAGATTCAATTAGCTTAAATGCCTGAAGGGAGTTAGTGAAATCATTTAATGAATCTGGTTTTTTAATTCCAAAGGTCTCATAAACCATATCTCTTTCCATTATAAAGTTGTTTAAAGAGTTTAAAGTATCATTAATTAAGATTTCAATCTCTCTTAAATCTGCAGGAAGTAAACTTTTTGGAGAGCATTTGCTCCATGGATTCTCATTTGAAATTGTCTGATAAAGTTCTGCTAAATTTTCAAGAGATAATGTAATATCATCTAAATCCTTTAAGGTTAAAGTCTCAGGATGGTCAAATCTAACCAAAGGAATAATTGTATCCTTTTTAGAGAAATGATCATCTGCAGATTCCTTCATACCATACAACTGGAATGCAGATAAATTAACAGCATATAATGGTTTATGAATAATTTCTGCATAATCATCAAGCTGTTTTCTTAAGGTTTCAAGCTTCCTGATGATTTGATCTACTTTAAATGGTTCTTCAGCCCTTACAGAAGTAGCTTTTTTCAAATCATTTAAGAGTTTTTTACGTCTTGTTTTATGAGAATGCAACTCCAATACAAATTTACCTAAACCTACTTTTGTTAAACGGTCCCTAACCACATCTAATGCAGCCATTTTCTCACTAACAAAAAGTACAGATTTTCCTTCAGCCAAAAGTTCAGCTATTAAATTTACAATAGTCTGTGATTTTCCCGTGCCTGGAGGTCCTTCCACAACTAAATTACGACCTGCTTTAACATCCTGAATAGCTGCAATCTGTGAAGAGTCAGCATCTAAAACCTGATACATATTCTCATATTCCAAGGTAGAGTCAATATCCTCTTCCTTAAATGAGTCCTTATCGTTTTTACTTGGATTGAAAATAGCTTGAATCAATTCATTTTTAGTTAAATCCACATTGTCAGCCCAGCTTTTAGGATTTAAATCATTGTACATAACAAATTTAGTGAAACTGAAAAATCCTAAAGCTACATTATCATTTACTTTCCAGTTTCTAATTGGACTAACTGCCTGTTTAACTTCCCTTAAATAATGATCAATAACTTCTCCATATTTTTTAGGATGGAATTCAGGTAATTCAATACCATTTTCTCTTAATTTAGCTTTAAGAGATATATTAGTCTGTAAATCTTCCCCAGTCCAAGATAATTCAAAGGACTTACCTACTTTTTTACGTTCCATTACAACTGGAATAAGAACTAATGGTGCCAAATTCTTTTGTTTTGGCTTGGTATTATCATTCCATTCTAAAAATCCAACAGCTAAATAGAGAATATTATAACCTTTCTCCTGGAGCATTGTTTTTGCCTGGTTATTTATGTAAAATAATCTCTTTTGAAGCTCATTAGGAGTTAAGTTAGTTTGTAAAGTATTATCAGGACCAGTGAATCTGGAAAAATCAATTGGTGAATGATCCCATATTGAAAATCGAGACTTTTCTTCCTTTTCTTCTTTTTTATTAGCTACAAAATACATTTTTTTATTTTGTAGGACTAATGTTTGGTAAACATTGATGGTTGATTGATTTACAACAGTTATTGTTTTTGCTCTTGCTTTAAAGTTAAGAAGTTGATTTCTTAAAGTTAAATCCAATAACTCCTTACGTAAATTTTCAAACTCCTTTTCAATTTTATTAGAAGATGTCTTTAACATAATCGATTTTCCTTTTTAAAAAATAATAACAAACTCACAACATTAATATTAATGTATATTTATTTTAGTATAACATTAATAAATCTTTCGAACTTCCAAATAAAATAAGTTTAAATTAAAAATTACCAATAAATAAATGTTAAAAAACAGTATACAATTATTTAAATCAACAGTTTAATCAAATAATGGTTTAAAGTTTTTTATAAGGACCATCAGAAGATAATTTTTCACTAGCTATTAAAGAAGCAAAATTACCAGCTTCAAGTGATGATTTAGCCTCTAATTTTTTAGAAATATATGCTGCCATATATGTATCACCACATCCTGTAGAATCTACAATATACTTCTGCTCTACAGGTTCAATAATAATTTCGTTATCATTGATATTTGAGATAATTCTGGAACCTTTACTTCCATTTGTTACAATAATTTCTCCCACATTACAGCTTGAAAAATCATTATCCTCAAACATAATGTCAAATTCATTTTCATCTAAAAATATTCCAGATGTGTCATTAACAATAGCTTGTATATTTGAATTTTTATCTAATAGAATACCATTGTATCCATCATCATTTTCCAAAGAATCTTTTTTTCTTAAAAAACCCTGAATAGATAAATAAATAGGAACCTTGAAATTCTTTAAATAATCCATAGTTTCTCTTGGAAAATCATATTGATTTAAAGGATTAATGACAAATGCATCAATTTTATCAATCTTATCTAAAATAGGCTTTAATTCATCTACAAAAATAGGAATATTTGCAAAATTAGACAGCTGAACTCTCAAATCAAGATTATCCTCATTAGGATATTCATTTATAAAAAAGTGTGTATCCTCTTTTAAAAGAGCTATTACTTTATTTTTATCTGGAAATTTATCTATTATATCTAAATTTGATAAGTTTACAATAGCTAGATAATCAATATTTAAAGCTTCATATACAAAAGCCTGAAAAAAAGTTGCCCCACCTACTTTAGATTCTTTCATACCATTTTTTATAATGATATCTTCAGTAGCAGGCCCTAAAACTACAAGTGTCATGAAAAAAAAATAAAGTAAAGGAATTAGATTCCTCTATCTTGCATTCTGTCAGCTTCAGTTAAAGTAGACATTTCAATACCTTTCATTGCTTCACCAAGGCCTTTGGAAACTTCAGCTAAAACTTCAGGTTTATCATAGTTAGCTGTTGCTTCTACAATAGCTTCAGCAAATGCTACAGGATTATTGGATTTGAAAATACCTGAACCAACAAAAATACCATCTGAACCTAATTGCATCATTAAAGAAGCATCTGCAGGAGTAGCTATTCCACCAGCAGCAAAGTTAACAACAGGTAATTTACCAAGTTCAGCAGTTTCTTTTACAAGATCAATTGGAGCTTCAATTTTTCTTGCATATTTCCAGATTTCTTCTTCATCTAAACCTTGAATAGTTCTGATTTCACCCATTACCATTCTCATATGACGAACTGCTTCAACAATATTTCCTGTTCCAGGTTCACCTTTAGTACGGATCATTGCTGCACCTTCATCAATTCTCCTTAAAGCTTCCCCTAAATTACGTGCACCACATACGAAAGGAATGGTGAATTCTTTCTTGTTAATGTGATATTCTTCATCAGCAGGTGTAAGTACTTCACTTTCATCAATCATATCTACACCCAATGTTTCTAAAATTTGAGCTTCTGCAATATGGCCGATTCTTGCTTTAGCCATTACAGGAATAGAAACTGCATCAACTACTTCTTCAACAATAGTAGGATCAGCCATTCTAGCTACTCCACCAGCAGCACGAATATCTGCAGGTACTTTTTCTAAAGCCATTACAGCAACAGCACCAGCATCTTCAGCAATAGCTGCTTGTTCAGCATTAACAACATCCATAATGACTCCACCTTTAGTCATTTTAGCAAAGCCTTCTTTTAAAACAGTAGTTCCTTTTTTCATGAGTAGTCTCCAATAAAAATTATTAAAAATATTTTTAAAATTAAAATATTACCTTTAACTCTCTCTTTTTTAACATAAGTATTTTATCAAAAATAAGTGAAAAAATCAATATTTTTCAATTTAAATTATAAAATTAATCAAGCTCATCATGAGGTATCCTATAGTAAGGGTCATCAAGATAATTAACTTCAATTAAACCTTCTGCATTATCTAACAAATCAGCACTGTCCCTACTTAAATAGCTTAATAAAACCTTTTTACCTCTCTTAGCATACTTGGCAGTTACTTCATTAATAATATCAATAGCTGAATGGTCCATAACTCTTGACTGGGAGAAATTTATAACAACACTATCTGGATCGCCATCATAGTCAAATAATTCTTTAAAACTTGATGTTGAACCAAAAAACAGCGGCCCTTGAATTTCATAATATTTGACATCATGTTTTTTATCATAACTAACAATAGCCGTAATTCTTTTTGAATTTTCCCAGGCAAAGGATAATGCTGAAATAACCACACCTAAAATAACAGCCAATGCAAGATTATCAAATATAACAGTGACTAAAGTAACAACAACCATTACAACAACATCAATATTTGGAACATTATGGACTAACTTAAAAGATTCCCATTTAAAGGTATTAAAAGAAACCATAAACATAACTCCAACCAATGCAGCCATTGGAATAATGTTAACCACTGGAGAAGCAAATAAAACAATGCATAACAAAGTAATAGCTGAAATAATACCTGACAACCTATGTCTTCCTCCAGAATTGATGTTAACAATACTTTGACCAATCATAGCACATCCTCCCATACCACTAAAGAATCCACAAACAGTATTAGCTATTCCCTGTGCATAAGTTTCCCTATTTGGCTTTCCACGGGTGTTAGTCATCTCATCAACTACTTCCAAAGTTAATAAACTTTCAATTAGACCAACCAATGCCATAACAATGGAGTAAGGTAAAACAATAGATATTGTTTCAAGATTTACAGGAACCATAGGTATATGAAACTGAGGTAATCCTCCAGCTATTGAAGATAAATCACCAATGGTTTTAGTTGGTACTGCAATTACTAAAGATAAAAGAGTAACAACCATAATAGCTACAAGAGAAGAAGGAACAGCCTTAGTGAACTTCGGAAGAATATAAATGATAATCATAGCTATTACAACAAGAGAAATCATGAAAACCATGTTCATTCCAGATAACAGCTGTCCAGAATCCGTGTAAAACTGATTGAACTGAGATAAAAAGATTACAATAGCCAGTCCATTTAAAAAACCAAAAACAACAGGCTGAGGCACTAACCGAATAAATTTACCTAATTTCAGAGCCCCAATAACTATCTGTATCAGACCCATTAAAATAACAGCTAAAAATAGATATTCTACACCATAACGAACAACCAGTGCAGTAACAACAATTGCAACAGAACCTGCAGCTCCTGAAATCATTCCTGGCCTTCCACCAATTAATGAAGTTATAAAACATAAAAAGAAAGATGTATAAATAGCTGTTAAAGGTGATGTGCCTGCAACAACTGAAAATGCAATAACTTCTGGAATTAAAGCCAAAGCTGAAGTTAATCCTGAAAATAGTTCTGTTTTAATTGTAAAAATATTAATTTTTTGAAAATTAAACATTAATAATTATTTTGTATTTATTGATATTTAAAATAAAGCAAATAAAATATAATCCCTATTTAGTTAATTGAATAGATAACTAAAAGCAGAATTAAGATTACATATGGTAAATAGGATTAATTTTATATATCATAGCAAATTAATATATGTAATGTGATATAATGCCAGTTGGAACAACAATTTTTTCTCATATATTACCAGTAATTTTAGGATTTTTTGGAATTCTTTTGATAATTTCAGGTTTATTAGATGAAAAAAAAGAACTATGGGTAATTGGAATTATACTATTTATTTGTGCATGTATTTTCCCATTTATTATATTAAGTGCAATATTATAAAATAGCTATTTCTCCAGAATGAAGAGAAGTACCTATTAACACTTTTTTTATACCTTCTTTTTCAAGTTCTGCAATAGAATCTTTATTTAATCCACCAGCTATTATTAATTTATCTTTAAACTCTTTGAATTCATTAAGAAGTTCATAGTTAACTCCTTTATTGGTACCTACACCTGTGATATCCAATAGGATTATCTCATTTGGATCTAATTCTTTTAAGATAGGTTTAATCTCATTTAATGTAAGATTTAAATTTTTTGTATATAACTCATTATCTTTAATATCAATACTAATAACGATTCTTTCTTTTGGATATTTATTAAAAATCTTTTTAAGCTCATCTATACTTTCTAAAGTCTCTGTAGCAACGATTATTTTATAAGCATAATCCAAAAAAAAAGTGTATGAATCAAAATCTTTAACTCCACCATCAAAAATTACTGGCAAAATTGAATTAACCATTTTTATTTCATTGATATTATGTCCTTTGGATTCAATTAGATCTAAATCAGCTATATAAATTTCAGAAGCCCCATTAAGTTTTAAATTTTCAGCTATTTCAACAGGATTGGCTGAGTTTGCATAACAGGTATTTAATGGTGTGTATGTTTCTCTCTGACCTGATTTTCCACTTACAGCTATTCCACCTTTTAAATCTAAAACAGGTATTTTAAGCATCATTATATTCACCTATTTTTATAATTAGAATAATAAGTTTAATAAAAGTTATTAGTTTTATTTAGATATTTAAAAAAAGAATAGTGGGAAAATTAGTTAAATAGACCACTATCCCTCATTGTTTTATTCATTTTTGCAACAGCACGATCTACAAAACCTGTTGACTTAATAAGTAATGCAATAATTATAAAAATAGCTGCAAATACTAATAGACTTACTAAAGAAGCAGATAATATAGGCCAGTTTAAATTAAATACTCCTTCTCTTAACAATTGAATTCCATATGTTATTGGTAAATATGGATTGATTGTCTGGAATAAACTGGTGTATGCAGTTGTTATTTCTATTGGATAAACTCCCCCTGTTGCTCCAACCTGCAACACTAATCCAATAACTGCAATTAGCTTTCCAACATTTCCAAGTGCTGAAATCAGTGAATAGACAATAATCATATAAGCTAAACTTGAAACAACAAGACCAAGAAGTAACATAAAACTGTTTGTAACCTGAACACCCATATTTAAAGTTAATATAAATAAAATTAAAGCCTGTAAAATAGCTATTAATACAAATATAAATAATTTTCCGAAATATGCTTCATATGATTTGTATCTTTTCTCTGAAATTGGTTTTGATGGGTTTATATTCATTATTACACAGGATACCAATGCACCTACCCATAATGATATAGAAGTATAGAATGCATAAAATAAATCCCCTAAATGGCTGGAATCATTTTCACTTTCAACTATTAACTCAATTGGTTCTACAGATAAATTTAGAAGTTCCCCACTAACAGGCCCATTTACTTTAGACAATGTCTGATTATTGAAGCTTTTTGCAAAATCATTATTAATTTCATTGATTATTGCAAGTGAAGATGCATTTGTTATTGAATACATCATTGAACTTTCCTTATGAGAATCATAAAATACTAATGATGCCTTTTCACTGCTTAATCCATTTGAAATAGCTAGTATATCTTCAGTGAAATTTGATGGTATTATAAGAGTTGCCATATATTTTCCATCATCTACACCTTTTTTAGCATCATCTTCATCAAGAATAACCCAATTGTACTTATCACTTGAAGTTAAATTGTCCTCTATTGTTTTACCAAAATTATAGGTCTGACCATTAATTGTAACAGCCTCATCATTATTTACAATTGCAAAATCAAGATTTTCTGTTTCTTCACTAGGATCCCATGAAACTGCAGTATTAGTTAATCCATATATGGATGGAATTAAAAGTAAAACAATGAACACTACAAGGACAATGGGGTTTTTAGCTAGTGCCTTAATATCATCCTTTATAATTTCAAAAATATTTGATAGCATAAAATTCACCTTATTATTTTATAAGATATATATCGCAATAAGAAATATATTATTATATGAAATATGTCCTTAAACTATATAAATTATTTGATAAAAATTATATTTTAGTAATAAGTGAGGGTAAAAAATGACTGATGCTACTAAAGAAGAATTAATAACCTTAATGTTAAAAGAGAATAAAACCATAACTAAACATCTTGAAATAGGTCTAACACGATTAATTATACTTTGGAAGATAAGTAAAGGAGATATATACGGATATAACCTTATGAAAACCATTGATGAATTTTACAAAGATCAGATTGAATTAGGGCTTGTTAAAAAAGCAAATCCAAGTAAAATATATCCAATTCTTAAAAAAATGGAAGAAAATGAACTTATTATAGGTGAATGGGAAATTAAAAACAACAAAAATGTGAAAGTATATAAAATAACAGAAAAAGGAAACCTCTTAGTTGACGCATTAAAAGACAAAATAGCTGCCACAAGTCTAAATCCAAAATGGCAGGAATTTATTAAAGATATGAGCTCAAAAGTAGAAAAATAAAAAAAACAGTAAATAATTAAGCTAAACTGCTAGCTTAATTAAACAATAAGAAAAATGATCAATGAGGAAAAAATCATTTACCCTTACTTATACTAAGAACAACATAGTATTTAAATCTTTAGTTTTAATTTAATTTTATTAAAGTATAATTGAATTATACAATCAATAAAAATAAAGAACTTTTTTTAAAAATATAGCTAAAAAATTAAATTAAAATAAATAAAATTCTATTTTTTAATGTAAATTACTAAAAAAAAATTATTTTAATCAATAAATTTAGCAAAATAAAGTCAAATATACTTTATTAATTGATAAGACAGAATAGAGTTTGAAGTAAATGGAGGAAAGGTTTAAAGATAAAATTCTATCGTAGGGTTTATTAATATTTTGGCTAAGCTATCTCAATGTGTTTCATTTTCAATTTACTTCAAACATATTTATTAATTAAACTCACAACTATAAATACTTTTTTATTAAAAAGTATTACTAATATAATAAAGAATATAAAAAAAGTATTAATAAGAAAGAAAAAAATAAAAAAACTACTCTTTGTAGTTATTTTCAATGAAATTATCTAATTTTAAATAAGCTTCATCAATAGCATTTTCTAAAGAATCATTGGAAACTTCAGTAAGTTCATCAAAAAGAAGTTCAACATTACAGGAAACATCTAACTGATCATCGAGATAATCGGCAACAATACCTAAATCAATGTCTTCTAATTCTTTAGTTGAAACAATTTTAGAAATTTCTTCTTCTAAAAAATCTCCAAAAGTGTCAGAAATAGTAATTAAATCTTCATCATTAAGTTTTTTAAGTTTAGACATAATATCTTAAAAAAAAAGAAAGGAAGTGATGAATTTATTCATCAGCTGGAGCTACACCTTTCATTGCAGCTTGAATGGAATTTTGCATTTCTTCAAGTTTTTTCATAACTCTTTCTTCTTGACGTTCCATAGTTTGTGCTCTTAATTTAAGAGTTTCTAATTTGTCTTCCATATCAGCAACAGCTTCTTCGTAGTTAACTTTAATTAATAAAGTTCCAGCTTGTTTAAATACTTCAGTAGAAGCATCAGTTTTGTTAAGTTCTTCAAGAGCTTTTTCAGTTTCTTGTTTTTGAACTTCAACATTTTGTTTTTGCATGGTTACTGCTTGAGCTTGTTGTTGTAATTGTTGGAATTGGTTTAATTGATGTTGAATATTTTCTGGGATTTCCATTTTTTCACCTTTTAATTTTTATTAAGAATTTTTATAAATATGATATTTAAACTTAATTAGTTAAATTATTAATCTCTAAAGAGAGTTTAATCCATTTAATAGCTGAATTTATAGAGGCTCTAAATGAAGTTGAATCTTCTGCATCAATATTAATAATAATGCTTTTCCCCTCAACAGTTATAGTCATGGAAGATCTATAATCAGGAGCAGTTTCAAATTCTAATAAAATAGAATCATATATCAGTTGAGCCTGTTTTTCACTATCAAACTCAATGTTAATATTAGATGAAACATTCTTAAGAGGTGTTGATTCAATCATAATTTACTCTTTTAAAACTTTACGAACATTAATTTGGAATGGAATTTCTTCTTCAAATTTGTTAATAAAGTTAATTTTAGCTACCAAATCATCATCAGTCTTATTTATTTTAATATAATTTGCACTATCTTCTTCAACTAAAGGGAATGTGAAGATTTCAGCTAATGAATTTAACTTTTCAACTTCACTAACAACAGTTAAATTCTTAGGAGAAATATGAAGTCTCTCATTTGTAAGAGTAACATTAATAAGCAATACTAATAAAACTTCTCCTTTATTTGAATAAAAAGTAATTCTACTTGGATTACCTTTAATCTCATGTACAACAGCTATATTAACTTCTCCTAATTCTAAAGCTTTTAAAAGAAGCTCACGCATATTCATTTTTCCTCTATTGACATAGCTGGAAACAGTTGCATGAGAAAAATTCTTACAGAATTTTCTAGTTTTTTGAGAAGGTTTTCTAGATGTTGAAATTAACATAAAAATACCCTACTGAAAATAAGCAAATATTATTTAATAAAAAGCAAATAAGAGAATAAAATAAAAATAAAAAAAATTATCTTGCTTTTATAACTCTTGTTACTTCGGGAACATTTTTAAATAAAATCCTATATCTACATTTAGGACATTTATTTTCCATGTAGCTTTTATGGTCTACTTCTGTCCCACATTTTGGACATCTATACAATTATTCTCCCCCTGCATTAGCATTTCTGCTGATGTTACGTGCTGCAGATTTTGCCATAGGAGTTTGAGGAACAAATGCCCCACCAGTAAATACTGCACCACATTTTCTGCATTTCCAGATACCTGCAGCTTGTCTTTTAACATAAGGTCTATCACATTTAGGACAAACATGATTTTTTTTCATGTTTTCTTCGATTAATTTTACAGATCTTTTAGCTTTTCTTCCGTATCTTGCACCAAATCTACCTGTAATTCCCACTTTTTTAGTTCTTGCCATTTAAATTCTCTCCGTTTTATAAAAAATAAATATTATCTTTATGAATAACAATGCAATTATTAAAAATTACATTTAATAAAATAAATCATAAAATTATCTAATGTAATAATATTATATATACTAATATTTAAAGTTAATGTTTTTTACATCAAAAAACATGCAATTTGATATCAAAAATTATAATAAAAATTTAAAATCAAATCTCATGATTTAAAAAAAGATAAAAGTTAATTAACCAACTAATCAAGAGTTGGATAATTAGGACTTTCATTAGTAATTAATAAATCATGTGGATGTGATTCTTTAATACCACTTGCAGTAATTCTTACAAATTTAGCTTTGTTTTGCATGTCTTGAATATCTTCAGCACCACAGTAACCCATAGAAGCTTTAAGACCACCAACAAGTTGGAATAAAATCTCACTAACAGTTCCTTTATATGGTACTGCTCCTTCAATTCCTTCAGGAACATATTTAGTATGTTTCATATGGCCTTTTTTAGTACCTTGGAAGTATCTGTCTGCACCACCATCATATTCACTGGTCATTGCACCCATAGATCCCATTCCACGGTATTTTTTATATTGTTTACCATTCATAACAACAATTTCACCAGGAGCTTCAAGGGAAGCAGCTAATAAATTACCAAGCATTACAGCATCTGCACCAGCACCAATAGCTTTTGCAATATCACCGGAGTATCTAATACCTCCATCTGCAATAACTGGAATTCCATACTCTTTAGCAACATCTGCAACATCAGAAATAGCTGTTAATTGAGGTACTCCAACACCAGCAACAATACGAGTAGTACACATTGAACCTGGACCAATACCTACTTTTAATCCATCTACTCCCATGGAAATTAAGTCTTCAGCAGCTTCTGCAGTAGCAATATTACCAACACATAAATCTGCATCAATATTATCTTTAATAGTTTCAGTGAATTTTACTGCATTCATATTATGAGCATGAGCACAGTCAATTGAAATAATGTCAGCACCAGCTTCATCAAGTGCCATTGCTCTATCTAAATCAAATGGTCCGGAAGCAGCAGCTACTAAAAAGTTTCCATTTTTATCACGTGCTGCATTAGGATATTGAGATTGATTTAAAATATCTTTAATAGTAATAATACCAACTAATTTACCATCACGAAGAACAGGAAGTCTTTCAACTTTGTTTTCATATGCAATGTTCAATGCTTCTTCAGCAGTAATTGGTTCTTCAACTGTTACAACATCTGAAGTCATAATGTCTTTAACAGTTTTTTCAGCCCCAGATTTTAATACTGGTCTAATATCCCTTTTTGAGATGATACCAATAATTTCATCTCCATCCATAACAGGAAGACCACTGATTAATTCATCATTCATCTTATTTTGAACATCCGCAATAGTTGAATCAGGAGTGATAGTAACTACATCACGAATAGTTAATTCCTCTGCATTTTTTACTTTTTTAACTTCTTCAACTTGTTGTTCTTGAGTGATATTCCTATGAATGACCCCTATACCACCTTCTTGTGCCATAGCTATTGCAAGACGTGATTCTGTAACAGTATCCATAGCTGCACTTAAAATAGGCACATTTAATTTAATATTCTTACCTAATTCAACTTTTGTATCAACATCTTTAGGTTCTACATAACTTGCATTAGGAGTAAGCAAGAAGTCATCAAAGGTATAAGCAACTCTAGCCTCTTGTACTTTTTTTGAAAACATTGAAAAACACCTTTTATTTAATTATCAAATGATTCGCATAATTCTTTAAGTTCAGCTACTGCAGTATGGTGAATATGACCTGTATTTCTGTCACCACCTACACATGCTGCCCCTCTAATTCCCACAACATCACAGCCAATGTCATGTAATGGTTTTAATTGATCTTTTTTAACAGAACCTGCAAGAGCAGTTTTAAGTCCATAGCTATGAGCTTCATCTACAAATTCTTTTAATTCATCCATATTTAAAAAGTCAAATAAAGTTTTTCCATCTTTTACAGCAGTATCTAACATAGCTAAGTCACATCCAGCATCTTTAGCTACTTTTGGAATTTCCATAGGTCCAACTGCACCTACACGATGTGCATCTGCATATCCTGCTGCAACAATAATAGTGTCTGGACTAATATCTTTTACAGTTTTTACTACATTTTCCATTACTTCAACTGCTTCATCATGATTTTTAGTTCCGTATAATCCTACTTTAATGTAATCTGCTCCAGAAACATGAGCACCCATTGCTGCAAGAGAAACAGTACCTGGTTTATAAGGTACATCTCCTAAAGTAGCACTAACTAACTTGTCTTCAGGTGTTAATTCCCTAATATCTTTAATAACCCATGGAAAGTTAGCACCAAGAGATCCTTCTTTAGGATTTTTTACATCAACAATATCTGCTCCACCCTTAATAGATTCAAGAGCTTCTTCATGATTTATAGGACTTATTAATAGAAGCATGTATTTCCTCCAATAAATATTATTTAAGTTTAAAATATAATAATTTAATATTATTTCTTTATTATTTATATATATTTTCCTTAAATAAGAAAAAAAATAAAAAATCATGATAAAAAAAGAAAATTTAGTAAGGAGAGTCATGATTGGAAATATTTTTCCTAATTTTTCCATGAACCTTAGGATAAAATCCTTGAGAATTTGACAACTTCCTTAAGTTTTCAATAATTTCATTTGTTGGAATTGAAACAGGACAATTAAGTGTACATAACCCACATAGAGTGCACATAAATAAACCTGAATCATAACAGGTCTCATCATCAGTGATAAATTTACTCATAGCCACTCCACGACCACCTAAATAATTGTTATATCCAAATTCATTACCAACAGCATTATAAACAGGACAGTGAACAATACAGTTTCCACAACCAATACACCAGAGACATTCAGACTCAGCTTCACTTCTTCCATTATCTAAAAGAATAACAACAACCCTTTCTGCTCCATACATATTTTTAAGAAGTTTTTTCTCAATATCTGCAGTTTTTGAAGGTCCAGAGATAATGTTAACATAAGATGTCAAATAATTACCAGTTGCATAAACTGTTTCAAGTTTAGCTATTGAAATTGCATCTTCAAGAGAAGGCACTATTTTATCAATTCCAGCTACAATAATATGCAAATCTTTTAGAGAAACTAATGAAATATTGCCTTCATTATGGACTAAAAGAACTGCACCCTCTTCAGCAGCTATAACATTGGCTCCACTTATACCTACAGTGCAGTTTTCAATGCGGTCAAGGACATCTTTTCTAACAACTTCCATAATCTCACGAGGAATAGGATCCACATCCACATCCATAGATTCATTTACAATATCTGTAATTTCACCTACATTTAAATGAGATGCAGGACCTGTAGGGTGAACTGGTTTATTATCCGTCTTTTTAAGCTGTAAAATTCTATCTCCCAAATCAGTTTCAACAACATCAAATCCTTTATCTGCTAAAAAGGGTTTAAGATTAATTTCACCTAAAGTATTAGATTTAGCTTTAGCAATAGCTTTTGAATTTGAATACTTAACTAAATCATAGATTATATTCTGACATTCTTCAGCATCATTAGCACAGAAAACATCAATACCATTTCTCTTAAAAGAATCAATAGCTATCTCCCTTAAGGAATCCATATTGTTAATAGAGTTTTCTGCAATTTTTTTAACTCTTTTTTCAAGCCTATCAATTTTAGGAGATTCCAACTTGGAAGAACGGTTTTTAACTGTGTCAAATGATTTCCTCATTGTTTCCAATTCCTCTTCTTTCATTGAATCCCTCCATATTTAGATAAAAATTCAGTCAAATCTAAAACTTCAATTCCTTTATCTTCCAGATTTAATTTACAAAAAGGACAGGCTGTAATTAATACTTCAGCACCAGTTTCTTTAGCTTCCTTTATTTTAAAATCAGCCAACTGATTAGCTATTTCAGGGTATGCTGATTTGACCCCTCCACCAGCACCACAGCAGGTACCTTCTTTTTTAATATGCTCCATCTCACAAAGATTAGCTACTGATTTAATAACATCTCTTGGTTCATCAAAAACACCGCAGTGTCTAGCTAAGTGACATGAATCATGATAAGTAACCTTTAAATCAGATCTGTTTAATTTAAGTTTACCTTCATCAATGAGCTTTTTAAGTAATTGTGAAATATGAATAACTTCTAAACCATAATAATCTTGGGACAATGTTTTATAGCATCCTGCACATGATGTGAGAATAGTTTCACCCTTAAAATCAGCCATATTTTTTTCCATTTGTTCTTCTGCTTCTTTTTCAAAACCTGTTCTTAAAAGAACAGAACCACAACATTTTTCATCTTCTAAAATGTGGTAAGAAACACCGGCCAATTTTAATAATTTTTCAGTAGCATCTGCAATACTTGTTTCTCTCTCACGTGCAGTGCAACCTCTAAAATATAACATAACAATACACCTAACATTACAAAATATATTTTTTAAACTATATTAAATGCACTTAAAAAATAGAGATTATTAAAAATTAATTAAAAAAATAAAAAAATAGTTTAATCTTTTTTATTATTGTCTTTTTCAGCAGAAATTTCATTGTTAAGAGCAATTTCTGTAACAATATCTGTCATTTCCTCTTGTAACTTGTCTACTTTAATATATAATCTAAATACCAAATAGAACAAAACAATAATAGCTACAATAATAAGAAAGTCCAGTCCTCTTGAAATACCGAAAACATTAGCTATGGCTATACTTAATTCTGGAACAAATGCAAATATAACAACAAATAACCAGATTAAAATCCAGAATAAGTAAAACATTATTGATTTTTTAAATAATCGGATATAGCATAAGTATAGGATAGCTATTAATGCAATAAGACTGGCAATAATAGGATATATCATCATTTTTTATCACCTATTCAAATAGTACTTCTTTAAGCATTCTAAACATGATTTTTAATCCAACAATAGCATTAGTACCCTTAGCTTGAGTTTCAGGAGTGTATATTGTAGTAATAGTAACTTCTTTTAATTTAATTTTATTCTCTTTAAACTGTCTTAAAAACTCAGAAGCAATAATATAACCTCTGGCACGAATATCTACTTTATTTAAAGTATCTATTGTAAATGCCCTGAATCCAGTCTGTGAATCAGAAACATTAACCCGATAAAATATTCTTGTTAAGAAATTCATTATATTATTTGCAAAACTTTTAGAAAAAGGCATGTCTTTAAAGGGACGAACTCCAATAACAGCATCAGCTTCTCCTTTAATCAATGGTTCACATACTTTATCAATATCTTCAATAGCATGCTGACCATCAGCATCCATATTAACAATATACTTTGGATTATGTCTTTTTACAGCTTCCAGACCTGTTCTAATAGCTGCACCCATCCCCTGGTTAATAATATGATTTAAAATGAAAATATTTTTAGGATATCTGTTCTGAGACTCAATAAGCTTTTCTAAAGTTTTATCTTCAGATCCGTCATTTACAATAATCATTCTGTATCCGAGCTTAGCTATTTCTTCAATAACTGCCTGAACTCTGGTTTCTTCATTATATGCTGGAATTACCATAAATGTATGTTCTTTATCCTCTTTAGACATTTTAAATTTATTATCCATAACTACACCAATTAAAGAGGACCAACATTTTCTTTTCCTTCACGAACGCCAGTTCCTGCCTCTTTTCTCATAGCTTTTGGATGGTACATCATTTTAATAAGATTTTGCGCATGTTCACGTGCCCTAGTTTCAGCTAGTTTTTTAAGCTCTTCTGGATCATCTTCTTCATCCTCATGGACAAAAACTTCTAGAATATGAGTATTAGTCATTAATTGTGCATTAATAAGACCAGTTGATGCTTCATGAGCACACATTTTATCTTTTTCCATTGGTCCAGGCATTCCCAATGCCATTACAATATCACAGTTTTCCTCTTCAATGAGAATTTTAGCAGTTACTGGTAAATCCTTAACACCAGGTACAGTTTCCCTAATTATCTTTAAATCAGTAGCATTTCTTTTTAATTCATCAATAGCTGCTCCACCCATATCAAATCTAGCAAAAGTAGTGTCACAAATTCCAATTCTCATTTATAAACCATCCATTATTAATCATTTAATAATAAATGTATAATCATTTTAATATATAAAATCATTTAATTAATTTTAAAAATGTTTCATATCCTTCTTCAATTGTTAAAGGATACTTCCCATTAAATGATATATCATCAGATTCAGATTCGATTTTTTTGAAAAAATTAGCTATAATCGGTAAATCAAGATTTGCTTTGTCAATAAGCACTTTATTTGAAAATATGTCTCTAGCAGTTCCATCACCAATTATTTCCCCTTCATGTAAGACATATACCCTATTAGCATACTGAGGCACTAAGTCTACATCATGAGTAGATATTATAATTGTAATTCCCTGCTCATTAAGTTCCTTTAAAAGATTAATTATCTTAGAAGCACCTTTAGGGTCAAGACCTGCTGTAGGTTCATCAAATACCATGATTTCAGGTTTCATTGCAAGTATTCCTGCAATAGCTACTCTTTTTTTCTGACCTCCACTAAGGTGGTGTGGTGCTTTTTTCTCAAATCCTGCCATTCCAACTCTTTCAAGTGCTTCATGAACTCTTTTCTGCACTTCTTCCATTGGCAGTTTCAGATTTAAAGGTCCAAAGGCAACATCTTCCTCTACACTTGGTGCAAATATCTGATCATCAGGATTTTGAAATACAAGACCTACTTTCTGTCTAAATTTTATTAAGGATTTTTTATCATATTTTAGCTTTTCCCCATCAATTATGATTTCACCATTGTCTGGTCTTAAAATACCATTAAAATGAAGAAACAGAGTTGATTTACCTGCACCATTTTTTCCAAGTAAAGCTACAATATCCCCTTTATCCACTTTTAGATTAACATTATTTAATGCTTCAGTACCATCATCATAAGAAAAAGTAATATTTCTTGCTTCCAACATCATTTATACCTCTATTTTACCGGTTCATAGACAGGTAATTCTCCATCATAACCTCTTGAGTCAAGAGAACACTGTAATGTTTCACTTTTTTCTAATGATTTTAAAAACATGTTTACTCCAAGTGAACTTAATGAATTAACAGAAGTTTTATAATCAACATAACCTAATCTTGTTTCTTGAGCTTTTTTCATAGTGTCTACCTGATTTAAAAAGATAAATATTGTATTATACATTAATAATGCAATTTCAATTAATGTTTTTGGAACTTTAGCTTTTCTAAGAGAGTATAAAATATTAGCTATTGGTGTTGTTAGTGCTAAAAATCCTAAACATGAAAAACATCCAAATACTCTGAAGAATGTGTGAATAGCTAAGTTTAGGGAATCTTCTCTAACAGCAATTCCAAATATTCCAGTATTATAAACTATTTCACCATTTCCAAAAAAGAACATTAAAAATAAACAGGTTATAAATGTGAATAAAAAAGGTATTGTAATGAATTTTAAGTAGTTTTTAATAGAAATCCCTGCAACTGCCATTATTAAAATAGCCATTAGAAGGAAAATAAAGCAATCAAGATATAGATTATCAAAAAATAAAGTGATTATCATTGCAACAACAGCAAAAATCATTTTAAAATCTGTATTTACAAATGATAATTTATTGTTGTGAGAAATATAATCTATATCAAATTTCATAAAATTCAAACCTCTTTTAATTATATACAACTAAAGATTATATAAATATTTTGATAATAAATAAAGTTTACTTGAATAAAAAATTTTTAAAATAAAAGAAACTTTAAAAAAAATAAAAAAAAAATAAAAAAAATTATTTATTTTCAGATTTGCCTCTCCAGTATCCAAAGAAGTAACCTACAATTAAAGCACCGATAGCTGCTTGAAGGGCAAATAATAGTGATTCTATTTCACCGCTTGGTGGCTCCCATATTGAGGAAAACCACGGTTCAAAACCAGTTTCTTCAATTGCTTCACCAGCAGCACCATCAGCACCACCAAAGTATCCATCATCTTCACCAAGTCCATTATACATAGCTAATGGAGCAATGAAGATTATTGCAACAATTACAAGTAAAATTATTGTTGTTTTAGTATCCATATTAAACACCTTAATTATATTGTAGATTCCTCTTTTCTTCCTAAAGAGCCTAACTTTTCAAGTAATTTAGGTTTATATTGTTTTAATTTATCCCATATGATTGCAGTTAATATTCCTTCACCAATAGCTAATGGAATTTGAGTAACAGCAAAGATTACTAAAAAATTAGCTAAAGATGCACCAAATGTTGGAGTAGGGAAAGCTAATGCTAATTCAAAAGAGGTTGCAACATAAGTTAAAAGATCTCCAAAGAATGCAGCGAAGAAAATTGCAATTGTAGAGGATATGTTATTTTTAACTAAAAATTTATATACAATCCAAGCTACAAATGGTCCAACAATACCCATAGAGAACACATTAGCTCCCAAAGTTGTTAAACCACCATGAGCAAGCAATAAAGCCTGGAAAAGTAAAACAATAGTAGCTAATACTGCAGCAGCAGCTGGACCAAAAATAGCTGCACTTAATCCATTACCTGTAGGATGTGAACAGCTTCCAGTAACAGAAGGAAGTTTTAAAGAGGATAAAACAAACATGAATGCTCCACTAACAGCTAATAATGCAGTTGATTCAGGAGTTTCTTCACGTGTTTTCTTTATTTGATAAATTCCATATACAATTACTGGTATTGATATAATATACCAAACAATACACCATTCCAAAGGTAAATATCCTTCCATAATATGCATAAAATCATTCCATATTTAATTATTATTTAATAAGAATCAATTAATTTTAATTATGAAGAGTATTAATTAAAGTTAAATTGATATTTAGTAATCTTAACTTTATAGTATATAAAGGTTGTGCATAGTAAAAATTTTATTAAATAAACACTAAAAATAAAAATATATATTAAAAACTCATGAGGAGTTCCAAATGAAAGTAAAAAACAATATTATTTTAGCATTAGATGTAATGAACATGAAAGAAGCTACAGAAATTTGTGAAAAACTTGAAAAGGATTTAGATACTATAAAAATAGGTTATCCACTTACATTAGCTGAAGGACTTGAAGCAGTATCTGAAATTAAAGAAACATTTAATTTTAAAGTAATTTGTGATTATAAAGTAGCTGACATCCCAGCAACTAACTCAAAAATATGTAATCAAACTTTTAAAGCCGGCGCTGATGCTATAATCTGTCATGGATTTGTAGGCCAAGACAGTGTACAGGCATGTGCAGATGAAGCTGGAGAATTCAATGCAGAAGTATTTCTTTTAACTGAAATGTCACATCCAGGTGCAAAATTATTCTTACAGGAAAATGCTGATGCAATTGCAAAAATGGGTGTTGATATGGGAATTAAAAACTATGTTGCACCTGCTACAAGAATCAATAGATTAAAAGAAATAAGAGAAATAGTTGGAAAAGATGCATTTATCATCTCCCCCGGTGTTGGAAAACAGGGAGGAGATGTAAAAGAGACTTTAACCTATGCAAATGCTGCAATTATAGGAAGATCAATCTATGAATCAGATGATTCTCAAAAAGCATTAAAAGATTTCATAAGTTTAATTTAATCTAGCATAAACAAGTCCAGCAAGTTCATAGCTTAATTCAAATAATAAGAACAATAGAAATACTTCAAATCCAAAAGCTCCAAAAAGAGCCAAAAGAAGTATTACAACTTTCATTACACATCTATATTCAAAAAATAGATTAACATACTTATTATTTGTTATTGAGCCTATTTTTTCATGGCCAATTTCATCCAATAATGCTGAAATCATAGCTATTATTAAAACAGCAATACTTAACTCTGGAATACCACATATTATACAGATTAATACATAAACAATTAATGTTGCAATGTGGTGTTTCCCATCTACTTTTAAAGCCAATAGATTTCCAATTAAAATAGCTATAAAAATATATGCTGAACCTGCATCCCAAATAGTGGCCAATGCAGACGCAACAGCACAGACAATTCCAAATATGATAGCTAATTTATTATTATGGCCTACATCAAAGTAGTCATCTGAATATTTCATTGAAAATCCAGATAAAATAAATAAAATAGCTAAAACAACAAAGTTCATCTAATCACTGTCTAATTTATCTAAAGCACCTGCTAATATTAATGGGAATATAACAGTTACATCACCAATAACAGTTGCCAAATCAGAACCGCATTTTGCTTTGGACCAGGATTTTGCCTCTTCAAGAGGAGCTCCACTTAAACTTCCAGTTTCCGGCCTATCCATAGTGATTTGAATAGCCATATCAAGTCCACCTTTAAGTAAATTGGAAGCTAAAGTGTAATGTTTTGTTAATCCTCCACCAAGAAGTATTCCACCTACTTTTTCACTGTTAAATACAATATCCGAAAGATAATGCATATCTTTAACAGCATCTACAGTAAAATCATGATCTTGGTTAAACATCCATAGCTGAAGACCAAACATGCTGTCAATAAGTCCAGGTGCAAAAATAGGAACATTATTACGTGCAGCATTAGCTAAAATAGAATTTTCATCATCAATTAAAAGACCAACTTCATATAATAGCTCCTGAATTGATACTACTTTCTTTTCACTAGCTATTTTTTCAAATATTTTGGTAATTTCCTTTTCAAATATTTCAAAATCCTCAGAACTTGTATAAACATCAGCTATTCTTCCAATACCCTGAGAATTTAGTTCTTCATCATCTCCACCGACATCACGATAATGAGAACCACCAAAGCTTTCAAGTAAATCATGAGTTATGTTAGCCCCACTTGATACAATTAAGTTAACCTGTCCATTTTTAATCATATCAGAAATTACAAATCTTAATCCTCCAGGTACAAGGGGACCACCTAAACTCATAAAAACATTTGTATCTTCATCAGCTATCATTTTTGCAAGTAAATTACATGCTCTGGAAACTCTACCTGACCCTAATACTCCAGAACCGTCAAATTCTTCTATTAATTCACTTACTTTCATATCTTTTTTAATTTTAATCTGGTTTACTTTCATGAAATCACTTGAGAAATAAATATAATTAAATAAAAATTAGAATAGGCAGGAAAAAAGTTATTTTTTACCTGCAAAAATAGGGAATTGTTTTAAATTAGCTAAAGACTCTATTAAATCAGTTCTTGTTATAATTCCAAGTATATCATTATCTTTATCTGCAACAACTAATCTTCCAAGTCCTTTTTTAAACATTATATCAACAGCATTAGCTATTTTCATATCTTCATCTACAATATAGACATTATCAGACATTACATCCCCAACAGATAGATTTTCTTTACCTTCAGCTACAGCCAAAACAATATCAGTTACAGAAAGCATTCCTACAGCTTTTCCTTTTTTCATTACAGGTGCTCCTTTAATGCTTTTTTCGGCAATGATAGCTGCTGCATCCCTTAATGAAGTATCAACAGTTAAAGAAATAATATCTCTTGATGCAATATCTCCAACAGTATTTTTAGGAATACTACGGATAGTTGTAGTGTCTACAAGGAGAATATTATCCATATCATCTCTGCCAACAATTTTACCCATAACTCCTAAATTATTAACAGGTGTTGGACCAACTCTAATGTTATCTCCTAAATTGAGGTCTTTGATGTTTCCTAAAACCTTAATAGCTGCTTCACATTCCCCTGGCTGTGGAACACTGGTAAATTCTATCTTTGCAACAGAAACTCCTTTTACTTCCTCACCATCTTTATATAAAGGTACATGATGATCTTTATCTGTAACTGTAATATTCAAGGAATGATAAGCTTCAACAGTAGGTTTGTAACCTCCTCTAGGACCTGGAACACCTTTAACTAAACCTAAACTCCTGAGAGATTGCATCTGATTACGAATAGTTCCTGGATTTCTATTCATTACCTCAGCAATATCTTCACCTTTTATGGACTTACCATTGGAAGATTGATATAGGTTAATTAAGTTTTGTAATATTTCTTTTTGTACAGATGTTAACATAAATCCACCATAAAAATATAAAATTTAATTATTAATTATGTTAAATCTTAAATATAAATATACTTATTCTAAATTATTTATAATTCATCATTTACAATTGATAAAACAATTTTTATTGATATTAATCTTATATAATATCTAGTTAATAAGTTTTAATAGAATTAGATTCTATTAATAAGTGAAAAAACACTACTTGAGGATAGCTATGAAAAAGAGATTAATTAAAAAGACTGGTGATAAAGTATCACCTTTAGGTTTTGGAGCTATGAGATTACCTCTAAAAAATGGTAAAATCGACCGTGAAGTAGCTAAAAAGCTCATATATCATGGAATTGATAATGGAATTAACTTCATTGACACAGCTGCATTATATGGTAATGGAGATAGTGAAAAGTTCCTTGGAGAAGTCCTTGTAGGAGAATATAAAGATAAAGTTCTATTATCTACAAAATTACCTGTTTATAAGATAAAAAAACATGAACAAATGAATAAAACCTTAAATAAACAGCTTGAAAGGCTTAACCGTGACTCCATTGATTATTATTTCTTACATAATATTGATCTGGAGAATATGAATCGTTTACTTAAATTAAATGTTATTAAATTTCTCACAGAGGCAAAAAAAGAAGGAAAAATAAAGCATGTTGGATTTTCCTATCACGGCAAAAGCAGAGAGTTTCCATTAATTGTTGACAGCTATGACTGGGACTGTGTAATGGTCCAGTATAATTTTATGGACTCAAATACTCAAGTTGACATTGATGGAGTAAAACATGCCTATGAAAAAGGCCTTGGAATATTTATAATGGAGCCTCTAAAAGGAGGTATTCTTGCAGGAAAGATGCCAAATAAAGCATCAAAAATATTAAATAAACAAGACCCTGAAAAAAGTACTACTGAATGGTCACTCTCATGGGTATTGAATCATCCAGAAGTAAGCTGCGTACTATCTGGAATGAATGAAATATCACAGATTGATGAAAATATAGCTATTGCATCGAAAGTAGAAAGCAATTCACTAACTTCTGGTGAAATAGAAACTTTAGATAAAGTAAAAGAAGTGATGCAGGATCTCTTAAAAATAAACTGCACATCATGTGGATATTGCATGCCCTGTCCTCGTAAAGTAAACATTCCTGAGTGTATTAAGATATATAATGAAAAATATCTCTTTAATCAGAAAGGTTTATTAACAGATGCATTTATTAATTATTTCACCTCAGTTGGAGGAGTTATGAATGAAAAAGGAAATGCAGGACTTTGCACTAGCTGTGGAGTATGCATTGAAAAATGTCCACAGCATTTAGATATTCCAAAAGAGCTTAAAAAGGTTAAAAATGAATTTGAAGGTCATGGATTTAATTTCAAGCTATGGTTTATAAAAAACATTGGAATGCCAATCTATCAAAAGTTCTTTTAAAAAGCATAGAATAGTTTTAAAAACTATAAACTAAATAGTAGTAACTAATAGGTGAATTATTATGAAATTAGAAGAAATGTTAGCACCATGCCCGAAATGTGGTTCTAAAGACAAAACAGCACATAGAAAAATGTTAGATAACCACCGTGCACATGCAGAATTAGATACTGTAAGATGTGACAACTGTGGATACATTTTCTTTGTAAATGACAACATAGAAGATGACGAGAAAAAAGAACTTCTTAAAGAGTTAAATAAATTCTATGGATAAAATGACATTTCATGTAATGATTATCCCTACTTTAAACTGTCCATCAAACTGTAAATACTGCTGGGGATCTGAAAACACAAAAGAAATAATGGACATATCAATTATTGATAATATAATTGAATGGTTAAAAGATTTCAGGCAAGATAAAGTTCATTTTACCTTCCACGGTGGAGAACCTCTTCTTGCAGGCTATGATTTTTATAGTGAAGCTCTTGAAAAATTATCTAACATCCCTAATTTCGAAGGATTTTCACTACAAAGTAATATCTGGCTTTTAAATCAGGACCTTATTGATTTATTTAAAAAATACAATGTTGTTATTAGTACAAGTATTGACGGGCCAAAAGAAATCAATGATTATCAAAGGGGAGAAGGCTACTTTGATAAAACAATGTCCAAATATGAACTAGCTAAAGAAAATGGACTTCCAATAAACTTTGTTTTAACTGTAACAGATTATTCTAAAGATTACAGTGATGAATTATATGATTTCTTTAAAGAACATAAAATGAACCTTAAAATACATGCTGCCTTACCTTCACTTAGGGGAGACAATGCAGATCCATGGGCATTAGACCAGGAAGAACATGGAAAGCTATTGATCGAATGGCTAGACAAATATCTCTATGATTTAGATAAATTTGTAATAAAAGACTTAGACCATATCTGTAAAAGCACTCTAAGAAGAAGAGGAACCTTATGTACTTTTGCAGATTGTATTGGTACAACACTAGCTATTGGAGCTGATGGTTCAATATATCCATGTTACCGTTTTGTAGGAATGGATGAATACATTTTAGGAAATGTTAAAGACAATCCTTCCTTTGATAAATTAAAAGAATCTGATGCATGGGCTAAATTACAGGAATTCAGAGATTATGTTGATGAAAACTGTAAAAAATGTAGATATGTGAAATACTGTGAAGGAGGATGTCCTTATAATGGAATTGTAGCATATCAAACACCAAAAGCAGTTGACCCTCAATGTACAGCCTATAAAATGATTTTTGGTGAAGTTTCAAAAAGAATGAACAAGGAATTTGCTAAAAATGCAATTCCAGGACTGGCTCCCAGTGGACCAAAATCAGAAGATGAACCATTTAGTATAATGGATTTAATGATGAAGCCATGAAAAATTTGTTACACTTAAATCATTATTTAATAAATATTAAAAAAAAAACTTATTATTAAAATATTTATCAAATAAGATTAATTTCATCACCACCATGACAAAATCCATTTAAACTTTTTTTTAATTAAATATTCTTGATTTTTCTAAAGTAATTGTAAAAAGAAAAAAGAGAATATTCAATTTAGACAAAAGCAAGATTTAACTCAGGAAGATTAACATTATTCGCGAGACTATTCCGTAAACGATTACTTACAGATTTATTATGTACAAGAACAACAATTAAAGTACTTAATTCAATCAATTTAGAAGTAACATTAATAGAAACATTAATTTTCTTAATATTCATTAAACTACTTTTATCAAATCCAAATAACTTAGAAGCATTTAAAAACTCAAAAGCACAAGGAATACCATTGATATCAAAATCAACTATAACATCATTAGACAACTCTAAAGAATAATCATAATCATAATTTCCATCATACTTTAACATTAAAGCATCACATTCATAATCATAATTTTTAATCAAAGGTTTACCTGAACTCATTTTCACCCATTCTCCTACTAGACTTAGCTTCATATGTAGTTATCATTTTCAAAGATTTAAACTCATTAATTACAATAATAAGATAAAAATCCTTATTCTCTTTATTAGGATACTTATAACATAGTTTAAATTTATTTTCAGCTTGCTTATTAATACCTAACAGTTCATGATTAAATAAAATATCAATCCATAGCTCTTTATTATCATGCCTTAAATCATTATTAAAATTAAAATGTTTTGTTGTGCGAATTTCAGATGCATCATTTAAAGAATTGATAATATCAATAGCCTCTTGAATAGAAAAATCTTTCATAATAATTTTTCCTTTAACATATTTTTTATATAAACTCAAAAATATAAATAATTTTACTTAATTTATTTATCTAATTTTTTAACATCTTAAGAATTTTACCATCATGAACATGATTCCATGTGGTTAATCCCATATGTTTTTTAGTATGGTCTGCTCTTTCATTGATAATCTCTGCTGCAGTTTGACCAGTATTGCATAATGTAATTTATTTTGAACTTTAGAATAGAATTCCCTTGCAGTTTCAGAGTCTTTATCATAATTCCAACTACATTCTTTAAAAATATCTGTAATTTTTTGATAAACTCTTCTTTCACTAGCTCATATTTCCTTAATCTTTTCTAGCAGTTCATCAAAATAATCTTTACCAAATCTAGAACCATTTTTTAATAATTCAGTATCTAATGCAAATCCTTTAACCATATACTCCATAAGAATCTTTGTAGCCCATTTACGGAACTGTGTAGCTTCTTTACTGTTAACACGATAGCCTACAGATATAATAGCATCAAGATTATAAAAATTTCTATTATATTTTTTTCCATCATTTGCAGTTGTTTCCATTTTGGAAATAACTGAATTTTTAGTTAATTCACCTTCATTAAAAATATTTTTTAAATGTTTACTAATAGCTGGAACATTAACATTAAACAGTTCAGCTATTGTTTTTTGTGTAGCCCACATTGTTTCATTTTCTTGATCAATAACAACATTAATTGAAACTGCACTTTCCTCATTTTTATATAATAAAGTTTCTACAAGATTATTAGTCATAATATTACAAATCCTAAAGTTATCAATAAAATCTACTTATCTCTTATTATTATCAAAAAAATCTTAATAAATATTTTTATTTATAAAACATATAACTTAGATAGAAAATGTTTAGAAAAAATTGTATGAATTAAACAAAATTTATATAATTACAAAAAATAATGGCTAAAATAAACATACTAAAAAAAGAAAGAAAGGAATAATTAAAGAAAAATAGCTATTTTTTAAAGGTTCTGATGAATTTATCTTTAATTATTTTAAGTAAAACGCCAACACCATGAGATACAGGGTTTTTTGTAGACCCGTCAACATCATATCTTACAGTAATTGGAACTTCAAGTATTTTAAGATTGTTATCGGCTGCATCAGCCAACATTTCACTTTCAATACCAAAACCAGTGTCTCTAAATCTGAAACATCCAACTGCTTTTTTTGAAAATGCCCTAAAACCACTTTGAGAATCAGTTACATGGATTCCACAGGAAATATTAGTAGCTATATCTAAAACTCTTTGACCTACACGTCTGTAAGCAGGAGTGTTTTCTTCAAATCCATCTAAATACCTGCTTCCATTAACCAAGTCAGCAGTTCCATCTAAAATAGGTTTTATAATAGCTGGAATCTCATCAGGATTATGTTGCCCATCACCATCAATAGTTACAACAACATCATAATCCCTAACTGCATTAAAACCTTTTTTTAGAGCTACTCCTTTTCCCTGGTTGGTTTTATTTGTTATTACCTTTGCACCATGAGAAATAGCTATTTTAGAAGTATTATCACTACTTCCATCATCAATTACCAATGCATCATCAACATATTTAAGGGATTTGTCAATAATTGAACCAATAGCTACCTCTTCGTTAAATGCAGGTATCAATACAATTGATTTCATATTCATTCTATTCTGTAGTAGTCTTTCATCCATTCTACAGTTCTTTTAATTCCTTCTTCAGGTGGAACTTTAGGATCATGTTTTAAATCACGAATAGCTTTTGAAAAATCAATAGTTTTAACTTTTGTTGTGAAATCTTCAGCTGGAGTGTAGGTTACAAGAGAATCATCTACTCCAACAGCATCAAGAACCATATCAGAGTACTGTTTAATATCTCTTTCCCATTCCTGTTTACTTCCTACATTGTAAACTTCTCCAGGAATGAAGTTATCTACGATATTTGCAAAGGTTCTGACAGTGTCTTCCACATAGTCAATAATTCTTTTATGACCCATATGTACTGAGTATGGAAGTCCATGTAGAGCTTTATATATGAAAATTGGAATAAATCCTTTATATGGTGAGTAAGCTTCATGTGGTCCATAACAGTTTACTGGACGAACCCTAACAGTTTCAGTTCCAAACATAGTAGCCGAATTCATACACATTAATTCTCCAGCCCATTTAGAGATTGCATAATCGTTCATCTGGTAGGTTTCAGATATTGGTCTGTTTTCCATTACATCTTCGCTCATAACTCCTTCATAGTCTCCGTAAACTTCAGCTGAGGAAAATGAAATCATTCTGTAGCCTAATTTTTCCTGAAGACGAATCATGTTTTTAAGACCGATTACATTGGTTTCCCAAAGGTTTTCATAGTAACCTTCACCATTCCATCTTCCATATTCTGCAGCAAGATGGTAAACATAGTCAAAGTCATCATTGTCTTCGAAAATCCTTTCCATTTGACGGTAACTTCTTACATCTCCACGGACATAGTCAGAGTAGGAATCAGAGTATAAATCTGCTTCTTCTTCATGATGTAACAAGTCTACAGCTAGTACTTCATGTCCACGGGATCTTAATTCATTTACAAGGTTAGTACCAATAAAACCACTACCACCAGTAACTAAAATTCTTTGAGTTTCCATAATATTTTCTCCTTAAACAATTGTTCTAAGATATTCTAATAAGTCTTCTCTTGATTCTTCATCATCCATTGCAAATTCAATTGATGTTTTAAGCCATTCTAAACGATTACCTATATCATAGGTTTTTCCTTCAAAGGTATTTCCATATATTGCATCTAATTTAGATAAAGCATCAGTAAGTTGGATTTCACCACCAACACCAGGTTCTGTTTCATTAATTTTATCAAATATATCTGGTGTTAAAACATATCTTCCCATAATAGCTAAATTTGATGGTGCTTCACTCATTGGAGGTTTTTCAACAAGCTGATTGATTTTATAAACATCCTTTTCAATTTCTTCCCCTTTGATAATTCCATATCTTTCCACTTTTTCCATTGGAACTGCTTCAAGAGAAATAGCTGATGCATCATATTTATTGTAAATATCAATTAACTGTTTTGTACATGGAGTATCTCCTTTTGTAATTGTATCTCCAAGCATAACAGCAAATGGTTCATCACCAACATGTTTTCTTGCACAGTATATTGCATCTCCAAGTCCTTTCTGTTCTTTTTGACGGATATAACAAATATCTGCTAAATCAGTGATATCTCTAATTTGTTTTAGGTATTTGTCTTTTCCAGCAACCTCTAATGTATGTTCCAGTTCAAAGGATTTGTCAAAATGATCTTCAATAGACCTTTTGTTTTTACCTGTTACAATAAGAATATCATCAATACCTGAAGCTACTGCTTCTTCGATTACATATTGAATTGTAGGTTTATCAAAAACTGGCAACATCTCTTTTGGTTGCGCCTTTGTTGCAGGCAGGAATCTTGTTCCAAAACCAGCAGCAGGAATAACAGCTTTCATATATTTATCACCATGTAAATTATTTTATACTATTTATATATCTTAATATTTAAATAGTTAATTCATTTTAAAAAGTAGTTTTAATAATTAGAAACTAAATTATTCTTGGTTAAATAAAAAAGCAGTTAATAAAAGTTAGTTTTTGAAAAAAATAAAAAGGTTTGAGTGCGGGAGACGGGACTTGAACCCGCGAAGGGACTAACCCAATAGGCCCTCAACCTATCGCCTTTGACCACTCGACCACCCCCGCAAGAGAGTAACAAAATAAACAGTAATAATTAGTTTATTTGAAATTATATATAAACTTAACTATTTTAAAGGATTTTAACTAATGAAAATGAAAAAATTAAGATTATTATTTTAACTTAAAGACATTAAACTTTTTACAGTCTTCTGGATAAATGATGCTATAATAATGTTTAAATGAAGATGCAGGCAAATTTCTTTTTCTATCAATCATTTTACTCCACATTTCTTCAGCATCATCTTCAAAGATTATATTTTTCTCTAAGGCTTGAACTAGTATAATTGAAGATGTTAAAATATACAAATCATTATCCTTAATATAAAATTCAATATCTGATAAATTATTACTTGCAATAACCCCCTCATTTTGTATAGCCAGTGCTAATGCTGCTGCCTCTCCTTTACCAATACATTTTTCATCTTCATGCCAAACACCATTTTTAATTTGTTCATATACATAATACTCTTTATCTTTGATGCTAATATCTTTAATTTCAATAAAATTATCTCTTTTATACTGTTCTAATTCCTTTTTTATTATTGGAGGAGAATTAGGATGAGACAATTCATCATATACCTGTTTTGGTATTATAATCTTTGAAAATAATTTATTTAACAAATCTCCTTCTCCAATAACTAAAAAAGAAACTAAACAATCAGTATCATAAAAAATAGGAGAATCAATCAAATAGATCACTCTCATTTAAATTATAAACAATATCAGACCGGTACATATCAAGAAGAAGTTCATCTTTTTTACCAGCAGAAATTTTATTTTTCAAAAAAGCCTTTTCAGTTAAAGATATAAAAGCACCTAAAGAGAAATATTGCATACTTTTTCTAGAAGGTTCATATAATTCTGTACTGAAACCTCTTTTAGCAGCTTCTGCTTTAATACTTCCTTTAAATTCATCAAATTCTTCAGCTGTAATTAAATTCTCTTGCATTAATCTAACTAACATTGCATGATGACTAATTTTAAAATATTGTTCACACTTTATAATATCCTCTAAAGACCACTTTTCAATGTTATGCTTCTTAATAAATCTCTTTAAAGCAACTGGAGGTAATAAAAAAGAAGATGCAAAATTATTTGCTCTTTTTTCATTATCATTATTTGATTGCTCGTTTTTGCATATTATTGTATCAATATCATCATACAAAATATGATAAATTTCATGAGCTAAAGTAAAATTTTGCCTGCCTTTAGAATGTTCAGAATTAATGATAATCAATATATCATTATTATTTTTAGAACATGCCCCACTAACTAGATCACCTAAAGGCAACCAAAGTAATGTTAAATTATTTATCTTTTCTAAAACCAAAGAAGAAATATCAATAGGATTTGTATTATTAACTCCCCAATCATCTCTTAATTCTTCAGATAACTCATTAATATCAGAAATCATTGATTATTCCCCATTTAATTTTCTAAGTAGTTCTAAATTATTCATTACTGAGTTAATTTTTGCAACAACATTTAAATCAACATCATTTCCATCAGATCTAAATGCAACACTTCTTTTTTGATAATTATCTGCTTTTCCCAAAATATAATCAGGTGAACAATTATATAATTGACATATTTTATCCAATAAAGATAAATTTAAAGTTCTTTCACCTTTTTCAATTCTAGATATATATGCTTGGTCAATATCTAAATATTCAGCTATTTGTTTCTGCGTATAACCATAATCCTTCCTTAATATTTTTAATCTATCTCCTACCACACTCATATTATCACCAGCAACACACTAAAAAATAAACACCTAATTAATAATATGGCATAATAAATATATAAATTTTATTTTAAAAATATGACAATACTTTAAAAAAATATAAATTTAGCAATTAGTAATCAGTATCAATTTTTTTAATTGCATTATAAACTCTTTCACAGTTATGTTTATCTTTAAATTCAAAGAAGTCATCAACTCTTTTCCTATATTTATCCTTCATTTGACAGTTATTTACAATATAATCCATAATTAAGTTAACAAGACTTTCATGATCATGAATAACTTCCCCAAAGCCCATTTTCTCATAATCAAAATAGCTTTCCTCTAAATCGAAATGATAATCCGCAGAATAATGGTAATATACAACTGGCTTCTTAAGATAAGCAAAATCAAAAGCTATTGAAGAGTAATCTGTTATGATTAAAGAGGAATGGGTGAAAATATCATTGTACTTTCTCTCAGTATCTATAGTAACATAATCATTGGTTTCAAATAAATCAATGAAACGATAAACATTAGGATGAGGCTTAAAAGTCAACTTATAACCATGTAATCTGCAAAATTCAATTAAACGTTCATCATTAATTAAGTCATTGTAAATATTGAAGTAATTTGATTTCAAGATATTTTCCTTTGTGGAATGATGGAAATATCTTCTCCATGAAGGCATGATAACTATTTCGCGATTATTTGCTTTTTTCTCAAGAAAATCAAATCTTGGAAAACCTAATAGCTGAACAACTTCCTTATGATAATTATATGGAAACATAAAGAATGATTCAAGCTCTTCTTTAGATGAAGTAACAATTAAAGAGATATTCTTATCTGCCTTGTTAAGCCATCCTGAAATATTATCCTTAGTAATACCATGCTGTAGGAATACGAGTTTAAAACGTGTAAGACCTGATAAAAATGGATAATTTCCCCAGTATGGATAAACTAAACCATTATCAGGGTGAGATGAGATTACTTTCTCTGCAAATAATGCATAGATTCTATGTTTTACAGATCCATATTCTATGGTTTTTCCAATTTGAGAAACATCATTAAATGCAATATTATTTCTATTTAATACAAATACCTTTTCAATACCATCATCTTGCCCAACAGCATACTTAAACATGGCCAAACCATTATCATCAGCCAAATATGGCAAGTCCATGAAAATCCAAATCCTTTTAGATGCAAAAAATGGAAGTAGCATAAAGTAGATTATTCTTAATAAAACACCAGTTTTCCATCCCTGCTTTTTCTCACGAAGCATTGAAGTTAATGTTAAAATCTCATTTTTAAATACTCTCTGGAAATTCCTTGGTTTAACAGTGATTTCATTATAGTCAACTCTACTAACATATTCTTTAGACAGTAAATATTTGGAAATGTTAGATAACCTACATGGCCTGTTAAATTCAATTAAAAGATTGTGAAAATCTGGGAAATTAGATTTGAACTTGATATGAGTAACTTTAGAAGTTATTGGAATATAAACCTCAAAGTTATTGTTATAGCCATATTTAAAGTTTAGAGAGTACTTATCCCTTTGAGGATATTGAAGCTCTTTACATTCATAGAACTTATTATTAGCTTCAACGAATATGCTGCCTTTTTCATTGAAAAAGGTTGTAAGCACCCCTGAAATATAAATCATATCATTCCTAATTTCATAAATATCAATGAAAATCTGATTTAACTCCAAATCATCAGTTAAAATATCTCTAATTAATCTTTTTTTATCTCCCCAAACATTTGAAAGATTAATATATTCGCCTTTAAGATACTTTAAAAATATAATATGTGCCTTAAGCTGATTTGAAATGTTTTTTTGATTAATTATTACCTTATCATCAATATTTTGTAAAATAATAATCAGATTCTTAAAAAGAATACCAATTTCTGTTTCAGATAAGATATTATCAACAGCATTAACCATGAAAACCCATTGGAGATCATACATTATTACATACTGTATGAACTTTAAGATCCTACCATACTTATATTTAGACTCATTAAGGAGTTTAAAATAGAAATGTTCAACTCTTGATGTGTAAAAGGTTTTTGTATTAGTGGAATAATCTAAAAGGGAATTTTTAGCCTCAAATTTCCTATAATGATATTCAGCTCCTGAAACAACCCCTATTTTTAACTTATTTAAAAGAATCTCATTTATAAAAAGAGCATCTTCTGATGTTTTTAAATTTTCATCAAATCTTAAATCACCAATAGCTTCAGCTTTAATAAAAGATGAAGGAGCAGATAACTGGATATTTTTAGGTTCTTTTAATAAATCAATTACTCTGCTTTTTTTAAATTTAAAATTTAATGGATGAGCTCCTTTTTTTGCCCCAAAATAATAAATAGGAATTGAAACCAAATCCACTTCATCATAATGCTTTTCAAAAAAATTTAAAACTTTTTTAAAGGCATTTCTAGAAATATAATCATCACTATCTAAAAAATTAATATATTTACCCTTAGCTTCATTTAAACCTAGATTCCTAGCATGTGATGACCCAAAACATTTCTTAGTTGAAACATACTTAAAGTTCTGAGGGTACTCAACATTATACTTCAAACAGATATCTTCTGTATTATCAACACTTCCATCATTAACAACAATAATTTGAATATTATCCTCAAAATCCAAACTTTGATTAATAATAGATTCAATAGCTTCCCTTAAATACAAATCTGAGTTATAACTTGCAATAATTACAGAAAATAGAAATTTATGTTGAATCTTAAAGTCCCCCTAAGATTATAATCAAATCCATAAACTTAAAAAAATATATTTATCATTATCTATATAAAGTTATTATAATAAATCTTTTGGTGATAAACTTATGAAAAAATTATATTTGGTTTTAATCCTGTTGATTCTAGCATTAATTTTGGTAAATTACTACAATGAAACTGGATTTGATTTTAATGACAATAAAGCGCAAATCAATGAAAGTGAATTCAATATCCCTGATAATTTTGTTGTTGAAAATCAGACAGGAAATTACCTTGAACTTTATGATTCATCTAAAAATATAACAATAGAAATGACTCATTTAAACAATAATACATCAATTGAAAGTTATTTCCAAAGAGCTGCAAATGAAACAATGACAGTAAATAATGAAACAACAACAATGTCAAATATTGATGTATATGTAACTTATCGCCATACAGATTTTACAAATTCAACACAAGCATTCTTTGAAAAAGATGGACACAATTACCGTCTATGGGGTTTGAATTATCACAATGATGATATGGATTACTTCTCACAAGTATTTAATGAGATAATTTCATCCCTAAGACCAGTAGATCAAGGATATATTGCATAAAGCAAATATCCTTTAATACTTTTTTTTAAAAAAAAAAAAATTATTTAATAGTAAATCTATTTTTTCTTTTGTTATAAACAAGTAATTTCTGAATGAAATCTAGGGAATCCTCAACATTTAAAGATTTCAATATTTTATCAATTTCATCAAAAACAAGTGTTTCATTAGGAATTACATTGTAAATAAAAACATCACTTACATAATTATCCATAGTATTTGAATCTTCTTGTTTAAAAGCCCCTAAATAATCTTTAGTGAAAAAAACATCATCTTGTATAATTTCAACAGGATTACCACTTAAAAAACAGTTAGATTTACAAATATAATTTGGCGGAACATAAGAATTGTTATCAACAGTAGTGCCTGACCCTAACCTGGCACCAGAAGCAATATATGACAAATGTCCTAACCAGACATGATCACCAATAAGAACAGAACCAGGATAATTTACTCTCTCCTTTGTTGAGCCAGAAAAAAGAGGATAAGCAAAAGAAGTTCTTATATTAGTACCACTACCAATATTACAGTCATCCCCTATAATTAGATTCTGATGTTCCTGAACATTTATATTAATAGGAGCAGTCATATTGTTGTCTCTTCCAAAAAAGATAACAGAATCATGATAAACCTGTAGAATTAAAGGGTAAATAGCATTTGGTGAAGAAGATAAATAAATTAAAGAGTTATTACCTTCAAAATAAATTTTTGCATTATAAAGTTTAACATCTCTTTCACAATAAAATAAATTGTTTTTTCCATTAAAACGAACAATTGAATTAACAAATTCTGGTTTGCCAATAAAAGAATTATCTTTTAAATCATTAATTTGATCAATATTGCTTACTGACTCCATAGTAACACCTTATTTTCCTTTTAATGAATCTAAAATAACATCAACTTTATTTTCAAGATTCCCCATCCTTATTTCTAAATCTGTTACTCCTTTTACATTTGATTTAGGTTTTCTAGCAACTAAACAGCTATCACACCAAGGTTTACCCTCTTTATTTGTTGAAACGTGAAGAATTTCAAAATCTGCATATTTAGCAAGAGTTGCCATACCATCTTTACAAAAACGATAACAATCTGTGTCTGATACACCGTGTTTAGGACCTTCACTAGGTGCAATAATACAACAAAAACCACCTGGTTTTAATACTCTTTCAATTTCTGCCATAGTAAGCCAAAAAAATTCTAAGTGTTCAAATAGTTGACCTGAAATAATAACATCATAACTTTCACTTTTTATTTCATGCCAATTATAAATATCTTCTACTACAATGTCTACATTATAACCTTCTTCACAATCAAGGCCTGTATAAGACCAATTAGGATTATTAAAAATAGATTTATAATTATAATTAGTCTCACTTGTGTCTAAAGACCCGACATCTAAGATTTTTAAAACTTTTTTACCACTAATATAATTATTTTTAAACCAATTCATCCTATCATAACTAGTTTTATGCATTTTTTCACCAATCTCTAATTAACTCAATTAAAAAGAATAACATTCAATAAATTAATACCAACCTACAAACATATTATCCTCTGAATAAATAACTAATTGGTTTTTAAGGCCAGTAAAGATAAAGGAATGATATTTAATTCCTTTTTCAGAAAATTTATTTAATAATTTTTTAGAAGTATTAACCTCTCCTTCTCTTTCATAATCATCAATTATTATAACAAAACTTTCTGCAATATTATCCACTAAATCCAAAATATTAGATCTAGGATACTTCTGACCAAACCCTAATGGTCCATCAATAATTACTAAATCAAATGATTCATTTTTCACTAAATTATTGAAATCTTCATATTTTAGACATTCAAAAGAATCTATTAAAACTTTTTCTGTGTCCACTTGATTTATTTTAACATTTGAACAAATATTTAATTTATTAGAGAAATAATCAATCCAATCTTGATTATCCTCAATAACCTGCAATTTTGCATCTTTAAAGAAAGATACATACTGAGTAGTCATAATTGTTGACTGACCTAACCCTAATTCCAATATATTTGAAGGCTTTATTTCATTTAGAATTCTATAAAGAACATAAATAAAAGAATAATTTGCTGCAGAGTTATTAAGTGAAAAAGATTTATTAGCCAACCATTCGGAATTATTAATTGTATCTTTAAATACATTAGCATATTTAATTTCATTTAATAATTTCTCATTGTCATGATTTAATCTCTCATTGTCATAAGTTAATTTTAAATTATTAACTAATTCCATTTGCTGTTTTAAACAATTTGAAATATCCATTAACTGTTCTTTTAATTCTCTATTTTGATTATATAAATCATTAATTAAGGAAAAAATATCATTAAACTGTTTATTTGAATCTGAAATAGCAGTTATTTGATTTTTAATAAATGTGTAATCTCTTTGAATATCACATAGAGAATCATCTAATTTATCAGAAAATGGTTTCTCATACTTTCTTTTATTATACTCGGTTTTATAAAAATTGTAACTACCACTCTTTTCTAACATTTTTTTCTTAAATGAATTCAAAGCCATTAAAAAAACCTCATCATTACTTAAAAATATTTTTTAATTTAGTTAAAAAGCGTCCTGTTTTAGAATTATTAATTTCATTCCTTAATAATCTATTAGAGTATTCTAAATACTTAATCCTATCTTTATATCTTCTATTAAGATTAATTAAACTTAATACTTGCCTATTAGAATATGAATCATATACAGAATCCTCTAAATACCTATCATTTAAATCAACTTTTTTTAATTGTAACATTAATTGACACTCTTTAAAAGTATCTGAATCAACAATTGACTCATAAAAATAACGATTTTCATTAGTTAAATTTGGTTCGACTAATAAGTTATTGATATATTTATTTTTTTCAAAATCTTCTTTTATACATTTGTAAAAATCGATTTTAAATTCATCATCAATTTTTCCATACCACATTTTAATTACAGAAATCTTATGGTTAAATAAAATATGGCTAAACTCATTAAACAAATTATGATCAATAAATACTGAAATAACTTCATTTAAAATAGAAACAATATCCAGCATTTTCTTATTTTTATTTTGCATTGTTGAATTACCATGAACACGCCTATAATAAAAATGTTTAGGGATGAAAGAACACCTTTTAGCAGATAAAAAAGCATTATGTGAAAATGGATTATCTTCAAACATAGAATATTCTTCTGGGAAGTAAATATCATTCTCTTTAAGTAAACTAGACTTATAAATTTTATTTACAGGACCTACAGGAATTGAAAATATCTTATTTGAAATATTTTTATAATTGAATATTTCTTTTTCATTATTAAAAAAATTCATGTTATAATAATCAGTTTCAAAATATTTATCAGAAGTATCATCAAAGTTTATTAATTTAAAAAGAATTAAATCTAAATTATTTTTTTTAGCAAGATTATATGAACATTCAAAGGTATTTAAATCTATCCAATCATCGGAATCAACAAATGCTATATAATTACCTTTACTTAGTTTAATACCTCTATTTCTAGCGAAACCCTGCCTATGGTTTTTATTTAATGAAATGATTTTAATTCTTTCATCTCTTGATGCAAAATCATACAATATTTCTAAAGAATTATCAGTTGAACAGTCATCAATACATATAATCTCAATCTCATTAAGAGTTTGATTAACAATACTGTTCAAACAGGTATCCAAATATTCTTCAGCATTATAAACAGGAATTATAACTGATAATTTAATAGGTGAATTAACAACATGATTATACAGAACATCCTCAAATAAAATCTCCCATTTTTTAATTATAAGATCATCTAAAAAGTTATTTAATATATTATTCCTTGCAATTTCACCCATTTTAATCGCATTATCAGGATTATCTAGTAAATCAATGATTGATTCAGCTAATGAATTTATATCATATTTATCAACAATAATACCATCTTCCCCATTTACAATTATGTCAGATGGTCCATAATTAAAATCAAATGCAATCGCTGGAGTAGCACATATCATTGATTCAATAATAGCTAAACAAAAACCTTCTGAATGTGATGTGAAAACTGTAGCTAAAGAATTTTCCATTTCTTCATAAATATTATCACTATATCCTCTAAAAATAACATTATTTTCCATATTATTTTCTTTAATAAACTTTTTAATCTTATTCAGCTCTTCAATTTCTACAGGAAGATAAGCACGACCAAATACTTCAAGCATTGCATTTCTATTATGATCTATAACAACTTTAAAAGCTTTAACAAGATCAAAAAGATTTTTATGAGGTGAGATACTTGAAACAAAACTAATTTTATTTAAATCCTTTTCAACATTATTTAAATCAACATACTCTACAGAATTAGGAATTGTAATAAATCTATCATATCCAAATTCCTTAATTAAATCATTTTTCTGACTTTCAGTTAATGTGATAACCCTTTCTAAATTTTCTCTATCATTAATTGCAGAAAATGATTGAATTTCACTACCTAATACATATGGCTCTTTAAATACATTACCATGCAATTGACCTATTTTATAAGCTAAATCCGAGGAAACATTTCCAATACTTGGTATATGACCTGTAGATTCAATAATTAAAAATGGTTTATCTTTACAATTACCACATATTTCCTCGAAAAAATATGTTTGAAGGTGCAAATGTTTGTTATATTCATGGGCTGCACTAATTTGAATAGATAAATCTTCTTCACGATCATTTAAACAATAAAATTCACGATTATTTTTAATAAACATCTCATAAAAACAAAATCCATCTTCTGTGAAGGATTTTTCTTTAATACATTTATCATTCTCAAAATATTTTTCAATTGCTAAATAATCATTAAAAAATCTTTCTGTTTTAATTTTATTACCATTTTTAAAGTAATTTTTATCAAAAGAATTATCATCATTATAAATAATTTCACAATCATCATCATTTTCCACATACTCTTTATTTGGAGTGTTGACCGCATTTTTGTTTTTATAATAATCAAATAAGTTAATAATATCCACATTTTCAGCTAATAAATTATTATCTCTCAATTTAGCAGTTATAAACTCATAATTCTGACCAAAATCAACTGTTAAAATAGTAACATGATAACCTAAATCAGATAACTTTTTAGATCTACTTAAGACTGCTTTTGCAAGACCACCAATTTGTGGCTCTATTGCATAACATGCAAAGAAAATTTGTTTATTTTTTAATAACAAAGAAACTTTATTATTATAACTTTCATTTAATTTAGACAATTCAATGATAACATCATCATAATCCTTTTTAGAAATTGCATCAAATAATAAGGAATAATTTGATGAAACTGGAAGATTTAAATCTAAAAATCTTTGAAAAAGATTAGAGGAATAACTTACAATCTCTTTAATCTCAGAAAATAATAAATCTGAATCAATAAATTTAGTAATCCAATAATACAAAGATTTAAGTACAATCTCAGTATTATCTGGAGCATAATTTTCAAATAAATCCAAATGTTTATAATATAATTTTATAAGACCAACTAAAACTTTTTTTGAGTTGTTACATGATACAGATACCTCTTTTTCATCATCAGAATTACGTGCAACATAAGAAACAATTGCTTTATTTATAAAAACAATACCTTCTGCCATTAACAAAGCATGATGAACAAAAAATAAATCTTGACCAGGAACATTTTCTGGAAAAACAATATTGTTAGATAAAATAAAATCTTTTCTAAGTATTTTAGCCCAAACAGAAGGATAAACATTAAATAAATTCATATTTTCCTTAATAGAGCTAACTTTTATTTCATCCCCTTTTAATCCAAATTTTTCTTCCCAATCATACATCTCATTATTCTGGAAAAAATAATCTGCAAAATTACCTGAAACAATATCAGCTTCTTCTGAAATAATTTTATTATACAATATTTCACATGCATCCTCAAAATAAGAATCATCCGGGTCTAAAAACATTATATAATCTGCAGAAGCATAGCTCATACCAACATTTCTAGGTTTACCCGCAAATCCACTATTTTCTTTAAGAAATACGCCCTTAATATTATGATATTTATCACAGTAATCTTTAATTATTTTTCTAGAGTTGTCTGTTGAGCAATCATCAACTAAAATCACTTCTAAATTTTCAAAACCAAATGTTTGATTTTTAATTGAATCTAAAGCTTTTGAAAGATGATCTTCCATATTATAAATAGGAATGATTATTGAAATTTTATAAAATATTTCAATATCTTTAACTGAATGTTCCTGATTAATAATACCATTCTCATATTTATAGAATTCATCGTATGAATCACTAAATAAAACATTTATAACTTTCTTTTTATAAGAATCAACTAATAAATTTACATTATTCTGAGTATTTAAGAATGTACTGAAATCAGATTTTATTTTTAAGAAAAATTCCTCTTTAAATTCATCTGCTGTTTCATTAAAACGTGTGAAAACTGAGTACATAAATTTATTAAAAAGAAGTTTTTTATATTCTTCATCATAGTTGTTTGTTTTAATAAATTCCTCACGAATTAATCTGAATGCATCAACAACATTCATAAATTTATTATCTTTTCTAAGCATGGTAGAATTTTCCCTATTTACTCTATAATAATAAAGATAATCATCAAATAAGGAAACCCTCTTTGCATTTAAATATACTTTATAAAAAAAAACTTCATCTTCAAAAATTATATCTTCAGGAAACAAAAAATTATTGTTAACTAAAAATTCCCTTTTATATATTTTTTCCCATGGTGAAACAGAAATATTACAAGTAACCTGTTTTGTGTCTTTATGAGTAAAAATTAACTTATCTAAACCATCCAAACATTTAAATGAAAGATAATCTTTATTAAAATCAGTCAACTCGCCAGTTTTATTATCAAAAGCAAAACTCTTAAATAACAATAAATCTAAATCTAATTTTTTAGCTTCATTATATGTTAATTCAAATAATTTTGTGTCAATCCAGTCATCAGAATCTACAAATCCTACATATTCCCCAATAGCATGTTTAATCCCTACATTTCTTGAAAAACCTTGACCTTTATTTTCACTATTTTTAATTATTTTAATCCTTGAATCTTTTTTAGCATAATTATTCAAAATATTTAATGAATTATCCGTTGAACAGTCATCAACACAGATAATTTCAATATCTTTCAATGACTGATCTAAAACAGAGTCTAAACACTCCTCTAAATAATCTTCAACATTGTATACAGGAATAATAATTGAAACATTAACCATTAAAAAAAACCCCAGTTAAAATAAATTTTTAAACTTCAAAAGTTTTGATGAATTGATATTCTTAAGTTCTAAATTTAATTGTTCATTTTCCTTCTTAAGATAATTATTTTCATCATCTTTAATTCTTAAATTTTTCAATAAAATTTTATTATCATATCTATATTGATTTAAAATATTTTTAACCTTTTCATATTTATAAAAAATATTATTTTCAATATTTGTCTTAATGTAACTAATTAACTCAGAATTATAAAAAATTCCTTTTTCTATGTTATTAAATATTAATTTAAACTCAGTAGCTATGTTAAAAAAATCATGATTTTTAAATTCATTAAAAATAGGAGAATTAAAAAGATCAGATAATTCTTCAGAACTCACTTCCTTTTTTGACAACTGACTATTAAAAAACTGTAAATGAGAAATTAAAATCAATTTAATTAAATCCACTTTTATATTACAGTCTAAACATACATTTAATGTTAAATTATATGCTTTAATCAAACCTAATAAATATTTAGGAGTTACATTTAAAGAAATAGACTTGTCCAATTCATTAAATCTTAATACCCTATTATAAACAATGAAGTTATTTAAAGTTAAAACTTTTTTTGCATGAAAAATCGAGTTTAATACGAAAACTAAATCTTGACCAGGAATACCTTCTGGAAATCTAATATTATTATCAATTAAAAAAGATTTTTTAAAAATTTTAGCTGAAATAGAGGGATTTATTCTAATCAAATCAATATCATTATTAGTGTCATAAATATAAGTCCTACTTGAATTTCCAGGTGGTAAAACAACCTGTTCATTATCACCATGGATATTAACATAACCCCCCAAAACAATATCTAAATCTTTATCATCAATAATTAAATTATATAATCTTTCAATAGCATTTTCTACAAAATAATCATCTGAATCTAAAAACATTACAAAATCAGAAGATGCTTCTTTAAGACCAATATTTCTAGGTTTACCTGCAGAACCACTATTTTGATTTAGGTGAATTGCTCTAAAATTATCATATTTAGATGCATATTCATCAATAATTACACCACTATTATCTGTTGAACAATCATCAACCATTATTACTTCAATATCATTTAAATTAAAAGTTTGATTAATAAGACTATCTAATGATTTTTTAATATGATTTTCAACATTATAAACTGGAATAACAACTGAAACCTTTTTAAGCATAATATAACTATTTAATTAATAATATATAATTTTAGGTGTGAGATATTTATATCCTCAAAAATAATCCATTCTCTGTTTAAACTAGTTATCTACAAAGAAAAATGCAATACAATAAACATACATCATATGCTTATCAAAATATAAAAAAAGTTTCTTATTTTCCTAAATTAATCTTCAAGCACAAAAACCCTATTAAAATGGCAAATATAATTAATAATCCAAATCAAGTGATTAAATTCCTGGTTTTATCTCAAAGAAATCAACAACCTTATGATAAATACTTATGAATAAAAGAGGCTTCTGTTATTTTATTACATCAATCACACCTTTTAGTAGATTTTGGTCTGCCTCTTCTACATCAATTGTAATCAATCCAACATCCAAATCATTCCCACTTACAAACTGATCAACAGTAACTTCATCAACTTTTAATTCTTCAATATATTGCCCTAAACTAGTATCAGAAGTTACTCCTCAAATTAGACAAATAAAGAGTTCCCTCATCATTAATATCACATAATGATTTATGTACTGCACAACATTAGATAATTATAGCTTCAATATATTCTTTTAATAAATTATAATGCTCTTTAAATAATTCAAAGGCATAAACATTTAATAAAATGATAAGAATTTCTTTAAAAGATGCTATTTAAAGATATTAATAAAGATTTACTTAAGCAAAAAATAGTATAAAAAAAGTAGTTTAGCCTAAAAAAATAAAAAAAAGGAAAAAACATTAATGTTAAAATTTATACAGTATTATGAAAATATACCTATATTCTTAAACATATTACTATAAAAATATTAAAAATAAATCAAAAAAGATATATAATTGCTTAAATTTATTTCACAATTCAAAAATATTGTTTAAACAATCATTTGTAAAATAATAAAAATATTAAAAAATTATATTTAATCATTAATTAAAAAATTATAAACACGCTTACAATTTTGTTTGTCCCTAAATTTATAAAAAGCATCCACTCTACTTTTATAAACATCTTTCATAAGACAATCAGTATCCAAATAGCTTTTAATTAAGTCAACTAATTCTTTTTCTTCAGATACAACTTCTCCAAATCCCATATCTTTATATTTGAAATAGCTTTTAGATAAATCGAAATTATAATCATCTGAATATTGATAATAGATAACTGGCTTTTTAAGATAAGCAAAGTCAAAAGCAACAGAAGAATAATCAGTGATTAAAAGCATAGATTCATTAAATAGCTCTTGATAAGTTTTTTTATCATCTACAATGATATCTTCAGATAAATCAAATATATCAATAAACTTAAACAATTTAGGATGGGGTTTAAAGATTATTTCATAACCTTTTTCTTTAGCAAAGCTAATTAAATCTTCATTTTTAAGTAAATTATTTAACTCTATGAAATATTTTGACTTTTTAAGACCATGTACACTTTTTTGAATGTTTTCTCTCCATGAAGGCATAATCAAAATCTGTTTTTTAAGGTTTTTACTTTCTAAATTATCAAAGCGTGGAAAACCAAGCGTTTGAATAATTTCAGGAGCATAATTATAGCTAGGATCTAAAAAAGATTCTCTTTCTAAATCAGAAACTGTTAATATTAAAGATAAATCCTTATCATACTTCCTAAGCCATCTTGAAATGTTATCTTTAGTAACACCATGTTGTAGGAAATATTTCTCTGATGTAATAAGGCCACTATATAACTCACCGTTTTTTCCATGGAATGGATTTAAAATGTTTTCATCAGGATGAGAAGAAATGATTTTATCTGCAAATAAATAAACAAACCTTTGTTTAAAAGAATAAAATGGCAAAACATTTTTAAAACCACTTAAACGATTGAAGTCTTTACTTTCACAAGAAACAGTGAAATACTTACTTATTTTATCATCTTTTGCTGATGCATATCTAAATAAGTACTCAGCATTATCATCTGCAGCTTCTCTTCTATCCATAAAGAGCCATATTTTCCTATTTTTTAAAAATGGATATAATACAAGATAAATTACTCTGAAAAACAATGCTGAAGTAAAAAATGGTCCTCTATCCTTAAATATTTTCAACAAACATCTTACTTCATACATCAGCATACGAATAAAAGAATAAGAATTAAGATAAAATGAATTATCTTTAAATAAAACCATTTTTGAATCTTTAATAAAGTAATTGCTACTAGCTGACAATCTTGCATGATTTTCAAAAGCTATAGGCAACTTATAGTATTTACCATCATGTAAAACCATAATTTCTACTTTATTATCCTTGAGATTAGCTAATGGTATTTCTAAATCAAAATCATAAGGGAATTTATATTCAATAGATAGGAATTTCAAATTCTCACGAGTTGGATAAACAAATCTGCTTGCAACAAATTTTTCATCTCCACAAATAGCTACTATTTCAATAGTGTCTGGATTGTAATAACTCATTAAAAGACCGGAAATATATAAGATATCATTTTTTATCTTGATTATGTCAATATAGCATCTGTGAGTAGCTATTTTATCATCAATTTTCAAATTACTGATTGTTTCAGGAGTGAAATTATATTTTTTAATAGCTAGTAAAAAGTCACGAACATCAATATTTAATGTTTTATGTGTTTTTATAACATCTACATCTATATGTGACAATACATTTAGGAAGGTTTTCCAAAATTCTTTTTTTTCTGTTTCATTAAAAACATTATCAATATCAGGAGCTTTCACCATCCACTGGAGGTCATAGACCAATGTGTACTGTATAAATTTTAAAGTTTCACCAGTAACTTCATTAGAATAATTAATAAGCTCCTCAAAATAATACTTCAATCTGTCTGTGAAAAATCCTTTCTTTTTTTGAGAGTTATCAATTGTGGAAGATTCATCAAAACGTTTTCTATATAAATAATTAGCATCCTTAACAAGCCCTAACTGAGGATTGTTAATTAAAATCTTATTTAAAAGTAATGCATCTTCTGAATTCACCAATCTTGAATCAAAATACAGTCCATCAATAGTTTCTTTTTTAATAAATGCTGATGAAGCTGAAAGCTGAGGATATTGAGGATCTTTGATTAAATCAACAACTTTATCTTTTTTATATTTATAATTGAGAAGATGTGGTCCCTGTTGGTTGTCAAAAAATGTTATTGGAATTGATATCATCTCAACATCAGGATTTTCCAATATAAACTCATAAACTGCTTTAAAAGTATTTGGAGATAATTTATCATCACTATCTAAGAAATTAACATAATCTCCTTTAACATATTTTAAACCAAGATTACGTGCACTGGCCTGACCACCATTTTCTTTATGGATTACCTTAATATTGTCTGGATAGCTAGCCTCAAATTCTTTAGCTATTTTAAGTGAATTGTCAGTACTTCCATCATCTACAATGATAAGTTCAACATTATGTTCAAATCCGAAATTTTGAACTGTTAAGGATTCAATAGCTTCAGCAAGATAATCTTCATTGTTATATAATGCCATTACAACAGAAAATATTTTATAAGAATCCAATTCATTAAATTCTTCAAGATTAGCTGCTTTTAAAACTTTTAAAGTCCTTGATTTAACTCTAGGCTCTAATTTATTTATGTTTAATCTAACGCCTGAAAGTAATTTATCAGATAAAATCTCTTCAAAATCTTTTTTCATTAGATTAAAGAAATTCTGCCTATATTTAGGTGCAGTTTGACTGAATCTCCATAACGTAAGATGAATAAATCTATTGTAAACTTTTTCTTTATAAACATCTACATAACCAGTTTCAACAAGTAAGTCTCTAATTAATCTAAAAATATAAATTACATCAATATAATCATTATCTGAACTTTTTGAAACAGTTGAACCTTTCCTATTGGTTCTGTAATAATATAAATTCTCATCAACTAAAGATATTCTTTTTGCTTTAAGATAGACATTGTAAAAGAATACTTCATCTTCAAAAATGTATTTATTAGGAAATCTTATATTATTTGTTTCAATGAAACTTCTTTTGTAAAGTTTATTATATGGAGTTACTGAAATAGAGTCTGTAAACTTCTTGGTATCAAGATTGTTAAATACATCTTTTTTAAATCCATCAAAACATTTAAGGGAGTAATACCATAAGTCATCATCTACTTCATGAGTTTCATTGTCAAAAGAAGAAACTTTACACATTACCAAGTCAAGATTGTTATTTTCTGCTTTATTATACAATTTCTCAAGCATATCCTTTTTAATAAAATCATCAGAATCTACAAAAGATATGTATTCACCCTGTGCATTATCTAATCCCACATTACGGGCAACACCTTGACCTTCATTTTCTTTAGATATGATCTTAATACGTTTATCCTTTTTTGCATAATTTTCAAGAATATCTAAAGAGTTATCTGTTGACCCATCATTAATGCAAATAATTTCAATATCTTTTAAAGTTTGGTTTAAAATACTGTCTAATGATTCATTAAGATAAGATTCAACATTAAAAACCGGAACAATAACAGATACTTTAATATTTGACATAAATTAGTAACCTATAAATGTTATTTTAAATAAATATTATATAATTAGTATTTTATATTTTATAAATTTTTAGTGGGAAGGTTATGTTTAAAGAAGTGATTAAAAGAGGTACTAGTGAACATTTCTTACTTAAACAGTTAGTTAGGAAAAATTTCACATCCAAATATAAAGATTCAATTTTAGGAATCCTTTGGAGCTTTATAAATCCATTATTAACAATGCTTTTACTTACAGCTATTTTTTCAACAATATTTGCTGGAAATATTGCTAATTATCCAGTTTATTTCCTTGCAGGACGTTGTATGTATGATTTCTTCAGTTCAGGAACAAAAATAGCTATGAACTCTATAAAAGGAAACTCTGGTATTTTAACAAGAATCTATGTTCCAAGACATATTTTTGCTGTTGGTGGGGTTTGCTCAGAGTTTATTAATTTTTTAATATCATTAATAATACTTGTTGCAGTAATGTATTTAACTGGCCTTGCATTAAACCCAATTGACATATTGGTTATTGTCCCAATTGTAATTTTATTTGTAATGATTATGGGAGTAGGTTTAATATTATCCATTGTATGTACTTACTTTAGAGATATTGAATACCTTTATAATATATTTACCATGTTATTAATGTATGCATGTGCTATATTTTATCCAATGGAAATCATTCCAGAACCATTAAGGTCATATGCTGAATTAAATCCAGTGTATATGGTGATTGATCAATTTAGAGATATTGTGATGTACAATGTAGTGCCGAATATTATGAGTGTTATCAACAGTGCATTATTTGCAGCAATTGTATTCGTTATTGGGCTTATTGTATTTAAGAAATATCAAAAGAGAATTACTTTAGAATTATAATTAGTTAATAGGGGTTATTTTAGATGGTGGAGAATAAAAAAAATTTACGTTTTAAAGGCAATGTAAATGCTGATACAAATTCAAAATCAGCAAGTGGAAACAATGGTGAAAACCAAAAAAGAACACAAAACTATTTTCAAACAGTTAATCAGAGAAAAGAACCACGTGAAGTTGTTTTTGATTCAGGAAATGAAAAACAAGTTGCATACAACTTAAATCAACAATTAAGAGTTCAACAACTTAAGAGAAATGAAATGCAACAAGATTATTACCAACAAAGAACACCTCAAACAAAACCTAATCTTCACCCTCAAAATAGACAACAAATATCTTTCCAAAAACCATCTGAAATACCAAAACAACAAGTAACACTACAAAACATTCCACAAAAATCACCAGTAACTCCGAAACCAACTCCTGAAACACCAAGACCACAAGTTAGTGAAAAACCAAAACAAAAACCACAAAAAACAGAAAAAAAACCAAAAGAACAGCCAAAACAGGAAAAAGTTGAAAAACCAAAAGAAACTGAAAAGAAACAAGAACCACAAAAAGATGCTGAAAAACCAAAAGAAGAACCTAAACAAGAAAAAACAGCACCTAAACCAAAAAATAGCGAAAATAAAAAAGAAACTAATAAAAAAGAAAATAAAAAATCCAAAGATAAACCTAAAAAGGATAAAAAATCCCCTAATAATAAAAAAGATACAAAATCTGAGGAAGAACAAGATGTTGATTCATTAGTTTCTCAGTTTATTCCAGGATATAAAGAAAAAATAGCTGTTCAACTTGAAAATGTTTCTTTAAGCTTTAAAGTAAGTAATGATAAAATTGATAACTTAAAAGAATATGTAATTCGTACAATTAAAAGAAATAAAGAAAAAACAAGAAAATTTAAAGCATTAGATAACATTTCTGTTAAAATTTATCAAGGTGAAAAAGTAGGTCTTATTGGATATAATGGAGCAGGAAAAAGTACTTTACTTAGAATAATTGCTGGAGTATATGAACCTGATGAAGGAAATGTAACAACAAATGGAATTATTGCTCCTTTACTATCATTAGGTGCTGGATTTGATTACAATTACTCAGGTAGGGAAAATATATTCTTAAATGGGGCTATTTTAGGATATACAGAGGATTTCTTAAAATCCAAATATGATGAAATCGTTGAATTTTCAGAACTTGAAGAATTCATTGATTTCCCAGTTAAAAACTACTCTTCAGGTATGCAAGCAAAACTTGGTTTTTCAATAGCTACTGTTGTAAATCCAGATATTTTAATTATTGATGAAATATTATCTGTTGGAGATGTAAAGTTCCAAAAGAAAAGTAGTGATAAAATTAAATCATTAATGGGATCTGGTACTACAGTTTTACTTGTTTCACATTCAATTCAGCAAATTAGAAATCTCTGTGATAAAGCTTTATGGATTGAACATGGAAAAGTTGTTGCTTATGATGAAGTAAACAAGGTTTGTGATGCTTATCTTAAAGCTGCTGAAAATGCAACCAAAGATGAGCTTAAAAACATTAAATTAGAGTAAGTTTATTTTTTCTTACTCTTAAAATAGAATTAACATCCGATTTGATATAATTCAAATCCTTCTTCTTTTATTTTTGAATCAAATATGTTTCTTCCATCAAATATGATTTTTTCACTTAATCTTTCAGCTATTTCTTCAAAATCAGGGTTTCTAAATTCTTTCCATTCTGTAACTAAAATTAATGCATTTGCATCATTTATTGCATCATATTTATAGTTTACAAACTCAATTGAATCAATATATTTATCATCAATAGCTACTTTAAAGGTTTCAATAGCTTTTGGATCATATGCCCTAATTTTTCCACCTTTATCGATTATTGACTTAATAACTTCAATTGAAGGTGCTTCACGAACATCATCTGTACCTGGTTTAAATGCAAGACCCCAAATACTGAAAGTTAAGCCTGATAGATCTTCACCAAATCTTTTAACAACTTTATTTACAAGTACTTTCTTTTGATTTGCATTGACAATTTCAACATGATTCAATAATTCCGGAGTGTAACCATTATCAATAGAAGTGTTAATTAAAGCCTGCACATCTTTTGGGAAGCAACTTCCACCATAACCACAACCTGCATAGATAAAATCATAACCAATACGTTTGTCTGAACCAATTCCAATTCTTACATTTTTCACATTAGCACCAGTAACCTCACAAATATTGGCAATTTCATTCATAAATGATATTTTAGTTGCAAGCATGGAATTAGCTACATATTTTGTCATTTCAGAGCTTTTAACATCCATAGTTATTATCCTATCATGTTTTGATACAAAAGGAGCATATAAATCTTTTAATAAATCAAAGACTTCTTCTTTTTCAGCCCCAATAATAACCCTATCTGGATGCATACAGTCTTCAATAGCTACGCCCTCTTTTAAAAACTCAGGATTAGAGGCTATGTCAATATTAATATCTAAACCACGAGAAGCAATGATTTCTTCAATATGTTCTTTAACTTTAAATGCGGTACCAATAGGCACAGTAGATTTAATAACAACCAAGGAATCTTTAGATATGCTATTTCCAATATTATCAGCTGCAGAATAAATATAATCTAAGTTTGCACTACCATCTTCCCTCATTGGTGTTCCAACAGCTAAAAATATAATATTAGAATCATCCAATGCCTCTTTTAAATCTGTAGTAAAGATTAAATCATGTTTTTCCTGGTTTTCCCTAACTAAAGTGTCTAAATTAGGTTCATAAATAGGCATTATATTATTTTTTAAATCATTAATTTTCTTTTCATCAATATCTACACAGTAAACCTTGTTTCCCATCTCGGCAAAACAAGTTCCTGTTACAAGTCCAACATAACCAGTACCAATAATTGTGAGTTTCATAATAATATAGTATTATTATTTTTATGATTTAAAATTAACTGAAATTGTAACTTCCATAGCTTTCTTATTTTTTAAATCTTCAATTAATTTTTCATCTAAATCACATGCAGCTTTGTTTGCCTTTATCATTAAAGTACGACTGCATGTATAATCGCTTTTTCTGCATACAATATCTGTTGGATGAGTTAAAGTTAAATTTTCATGTCCATATCCTATAATTTCATCATGCCCATTTTCTGTATCTAGAACAACATGAATTTCACTGTCAGGATTAGCTATTGCCTTTTTAAAATCATCTGGAAACTCCAACATGGAATTATCCATAGCTACTCCAACAATACAGTCTGCAGATAAACCAATTTCTGGATCTTTTGTAATTTCAAAGGTTGATTTATGTTTTGAAGTTACATTTTCATGCCCATAAGCCTTAATCTTAAAAATCATACTTATTAATTTAAAGTTAAAATATAATAAAAATTTCTACATCAACACTTAAATTAAAAGATAAACAAAAATAAGAATGATGAAAGGGACTTACTGTTTATTAATTAATCTTAAAAAGGATTCAAGAATTAAAATCGGCAATAAATTAAGTTTTATTAATTTTAAAAGTGGATATTACATTTATGTAGGTTCAGCTATGAATTCACTTGAAGCACGTCTAAATCGCCATCTATCAGATGATAAGAAGAAACACTGGCATATAGATTACCTGCTTTTAAATAAAAATAGTCAGATAACTGATATCTATTATACAGTCTCTACAAAGAAAGTTGAGTGTGAAATAGCTAGAAATATCAGCCCAAACTCTTCAGAAATTGATAACTTCGGCTCATCAGACTGTGACTGCAATTCACATTTATTCTATTTTGAAAATATAGAAGATGCAATAACTAATATTAAAGACACCTTCAAAAAATTAGGTTTAAAGATTGAAATATATTAAGGATTTTCAATCTTTTTAATTAAAATATTAACCTCTTTAACAGCTCTTTTATTTTTAAATGCTTTAGCTATTCTTTTTACAGCATCAAGATTTTTCAGATAGTTATCAAGCCATGAAAAGATATCTCCAGGATATATCTGAATCTGATATTTCTTCATAACCTTTTTAGATATGTCTATTGGATCTTTACCTTTTAATCTTTCAAAGATTATAAATTCACTAATTCCTCTTTGAAGACATCCACAAAATGGTCTTTCACTACAACTGCAACGTAAGAAATCAATTTGAAGATTAAGTAATGATTCCTGAAACTTAGAATCAAGTTTAGCTAGTGTATCACCTGAAGATATAATATCTAAAGTAGATTCTGAGAATAGTCTTGTTGATACATTCATTTTAAGTGCATTGGATAATTTTGAATGAATCAAAGGAGATAAATATGCACTTTCAAATAGCTCAAGCTCCATTGCAATAAATAAAACTACATGACGAACAATATTTAATTTCTTATTATTTAATTTAAACAATATTTTTTTCTCAAATACATTTTCTTGATTAATTAAAACATTTCTTAAGTAGTTTCTATTCTGTAAAGACTTTCTGATGTATTCAGCATCTTCCACATTTAAAAATGACATTGCAACAGCTCTACCATAAGAAGTGATTGACATATCAGACCTTACAAGCTCTTTATCAACTAATTCATCACAAATTGACTCCAGACTTACTGGAAATTCAATACCTTTGTAAAAATCAGATACCTGCTGATGATTTCTAACAGCTAGTGAAGATATATCCGATAGAACTTCCTCAATTGCATCATCAGGAGTGTAGTCTATAATTACTTTTTCAGTATCACTTTCCAATAGATTAAGAGCAACAGCTTCTTCATTTTGATTGTCAAAGGAGTTTCCAATCTCTGGAAGCAAGTATACTTTTCCTAAATCATGATAAGATGGTCTTCCTGCTCTTCCAAGCATCTGTGAAAATTCATTTGGTCCAATCCATGAGTTTCCCATTAAAAGAGAGTCAAAAATTACCTGAGATGCTGGAAAATCAACTCCTGCTGCAAGAGCTGCTGTTGTAACAACTGCAGCTATTTTTCCTTTATCAAAATCCTTCTCGATTTTCTCTTTTTTAAAGTATGACAAACCTGCATGATAAGGCCTTACATTTAAACCTTTACCAGACAGATAATTAGCTATCTGGTGAGTTTTACGCCTTGAATTAGTAAATATTATTGATTGACCTTTAAATCCTTTAGATGAAAGTGAATTATACTCTTTTTTAACTAATTTACGCATTAATCTTCTTTTTTCAGATTCATTTCTATTATATATGATATGTCTTTCAATTGGCACTGGCCTTTGACTGTATTCAACTAAATTTGCCTTTAAAATACTTGCCAAAAATTTAGGATTTTTAACAGTAGCTGAAAGTGCGATATTCTGAACATTAGGAAATAGCTTGTTTATCCTTTTTATAAGACCAAAAAGCCTTATTCCCCTATCTTCATCATCTAAATTATGGATTTCATCAATTAAGATAACTCCAATTTCACCAAGCTCTTTATAATTTCCACTTCTAAGTAAAAAATCAATTCCTTCATAGGTTGCAACAATAATATCAGCATCTGTTACCTTAGATTTTTTAATTCTAAGTTCGCCTTTAGCTTTAACACGATTCATTCCTACTTTTATTGTCACTTTAAGGCCTAAAGGTTCATATTTTTTCTTAAATTCCCTATATTTTTGATTAGCCAGTGCAACAAGAGGTGTCAGAAATATAAATTTTTTACCCTCCATTGCTTTCGGTACACCTGCAAGTTCACCAATTAAGGTTTTTCCACTTCCTGTTGCAGATACAGCAAGTATATTCTTTCCTTTTAAAAGTCCTTCTTTAATAGCTAAATACTGAACAGGCAACAATTTCTTATTTCCATGTTTAATTAGGATATTCTTAAAATCTTTTGGAATTTTAAGCCTTTTCATATCAATATCAGGAATTTTAGATACTTTATCTGCTTTAATTTTATCATATAATGTGTAATTGGAATTAAGTTCATTAAATTTATGATGAATAACTTTTATGATTTCTTCTAAATTACCACTTCTTTCAAATAACTCTTTAAAATTTCTAAAAACACTTTTATCATAACCCTGCTGATTTAACTCAGATTTAATAGTGTTAAATGCACATTCTTTACAGATTAACTGATTGTTCATTTTGTAAGTGTTTTTTGAGTTTATAATTGTAATATTCCCTTCATATGCACAAAAATCACAAATATGAGTGAATCTTACTTTAATTCCCTGTTTTTTAAGAAATTCCTCTAATAATTCATCTTTTTCAACAATAAAAACAGCTTGTGATTTAAGAAGTTTTAAAACATCAGAAGGAGGGAGAAGTTTTTCTTCATTTTCATACTTTGCAATGAATCTACTAATATAAATATCATTATTTTCCCTTTTAAACTTTAAAATTCCAATAAAAGAAGGTACTCTTTTCGAATTTAAGGCACCCTTAGGAGAACCAATAGGAAAAACTTCATAACTCTTTTTCTTTTTTTTAATTATAATCATTACAAATAGTTTTTACATTCTAATAATATAAAATTAATCCTTAAAAAAAAGAGAATTTGAAAAAATAAAAAAATAGTGTTGCTGAAACTAATTTATGTAATCAAATTTAGTTTCCATAACAACAATAAGAACAATACCAATAACTGCTACAATAATACAGAGTAAAATTGGAAGTATACCTGGATCAATAGTTGTAATAATATTAACAGCAGGTATCTTTAAAGTACCAACCATTACACCAATCAAGAAAGCCATTGTAGCTTCTTCATGATGCTGCAATAAATAATCCAAGAATTTGGAAAATCCTAAAATACCAATAGCTGCACCAACAATAAATACAATAATTTCAGACCAGTGAAGCTCTTCAAGAGCTGTTAACATATAATCATACTGACCAAGTAAAAGTAGTAAGAAAGAACCTGAAATACCGGGTAAAATCATTGCACAAATAGCTATTAAACCTGAAATAAATAAAACAGGCAATGTATGATTAGTAGCTATTGGATTAAGACTTACAAATATATAAGCAGCAATAAAACCAATAATTGTTAAAACAATATGGCTAAAGGTAACTTTAGATATCTTTTTATATAAAACGTAAGCTGATGCAATAATTAATCCTAAAAAGAAGGAAAATGTTAATGCAGTATGTACATCCATACAATAAGTAACAACATTAGCTAAAGTAAGCATTGCAACAGCAATACCTAAACCTAATGGAATAAAAAATTTAAAGTCAATTTCATCAAGTAATTTATCTTTAAAACCTGAAAAATCTAGTTTAACTAAAGGTTTTATAAATGAAAAACGAATTTTACTAATAGCATGAACCAAATGCTCATAAATACCAGTAATTAATGCAATAGTCCCCCCTGAAACACCAGGAATAATATCAGCTGATCCCATAAGGATACCGCGAATAAAAATTAAAAAGGACTCATATAAATTTATTTTCAAAATAAAATCTCCTTATAATAAATTAAATAATAATAAAAGAATTGAAATAATTATGTAATATATTTTCTTCCTTTTATTATTTAAATTAATTTATTTACTCATCTTTTCTTCAACAAGCTCTTTTGCATAAGGAGTAATATTATTTGTTAACATCTGTTTAAGGAATTGACCAGTGTAGGTATCAGTACTAGCTATTTCTTCAGGTGTTCCAGTAGCTATTACCTGACCTCCACCATCTCCACCTTCAGGACCTAAGTCAATGATATAATCTGCTGTCTTAATAACATCCAAATTATGTTCAATAACAACAACAGAATTTCCTGAATCAGTTAACCTGTTAAGAACAGATAACAATCTCTTAATATCTGCAAAATGAAGACCAGTAGTTGGTTCATCAAGAATATACATTGTTTTTCCAGTGCTTGTTCTTGAAAGCTCTTTAGCTAGTTTAATCCTTTGGGCTTCACCACCAGATAAAGTAGTAGCCGGCTGACCAATTTTCATATAACCTAAACCAACATCCTGTAAAGTTTTAAGTTTCTTATGTATTTTAGGAATATGTTCAAAGAACTCCATTGCTTCATCTACAGTCATTTCAAGAACCTCATAGATATTTTTACCTTTGTAACGAATATCTAAAGTTTCTTCATTGTAACGTTTTCCACCACAGACTTCACAAGGAACAAATACATCAGCTAAAAAGTGCATTTCGATTTGAACAATACCATCACCAGAACATGCTTCACATCTTCCACCTTTAACATTGAAACTAAATCTACCTGGCTTATATCCCCTGGCTTTAGCTTCAGGAGTTTCAGCAAAGAGTTCCCTAATGTAAGTGAATAATCCAGTGTAAGTTGCAGGATTTGAACGTGGTGTTCTACCAATTGGTTTTTGATCAATAGCTATGATTTTATCAATATTTTCTACACCTTCAATCTTGTCATATTTACCTGCAAATGTAAATTTATGGTTTAATTCACCATTTAACCCTTTATAAAGAATTTCATTAATTAAACTACTTTTACCTGAACCACTTACACCAGTAACACATGTAAATTTACCTAGAGGAATTTCAACATCTACATTTTTAAGATTATTCTGTTTTGCACCCACAATTGTAATATGCTGACCATTACCTTCTCTGCGACTTTCTGGAATTGGTATAATTTCCCTCCTTGCAAGGTAGTTACCTGTAATTGAATGTTCAGAGTTCATAATTTCTGTAGGAGTTCCTTCAGCGACAACACGACCTCCATGCTCTCCAGCTCCAGGCCCAATATCTACAACATAATCTGCAGATAAAATAGTTTCTTCATCATGTTCTACAACAATTAATGTGTTTCCCAAGTCTCTGAGTCTTTTTAAAGTTTCAATAAGCTTTACATTATCTCTTTGATGAAGACCAATACTTGGTTCATCAAGAATATATAAAACACCAACTAATCCTGAACCTATTTGAGTAGCTAGTCTTATTCTTTGAGCTTCACCACCAGAAAGAGTTCCTGAAGATCTTTCCATTGACAAGTAGTCAAGTCCTACATCAACAAGGAATTTAAGTCTTTCTCTAATTTCTTTTAAAACTTCTTTTGCAATGAAATTTTCTCTTTCAGTTAACTTTAAATCAAGGAAGAACCTGTAGCTATCCTTAATAGACATTTCAACAACATCAGCTATTGATTTACCATTAACAGTTACAGCTAAAACCTCAGGACGAAGCCTTTTACCATGACAAAGAGGACATTTATGGTTACTCATAAATTTTGAGATGTATTTACGATTGTAATTAGATTTAGTTTCTAAGTATAAACGTTCCATTCTAGGAACAACACCTTCAAATTTACGGTTTACCATGTAAGATTTATTTCTACGTTTAAATGAAAATGGTATTCTCTCATCACATCCATAAAGAATAATAGTCTGTTCTTCTTTAGTTAAATCCTTAAAAGGAATATCCATACTAAATTTAAAGTAATTAGCTACTGCTTCAAGCATTTGATGATAATAATTCTCTTTTTTATTAGATTTGGACCATGGTACAATAGCTCCTTCATTTAGAGATAATAGTTTATTTGGAACTATTAAATCTGGATCTATTTCCATTTTAGAACCAATACCATTACATTCAGGACATGCACCCTGAGGTGCATTAAATGAAAACATCCTTGGAGTTAACTCTTCAAAGTTTATTCCACAGTCCACACATGCAAACTGTTCAGAATACTTTTTCTCGTATTCTTCATCCCCATTATCAAATAATACAGTTACAAGACCTTCTCCAAATTTAGTAGCTGTTTCAAGTGAATCAACAAGCCTTCTTTTGAAATCAACATCTTTTCTTATTTTTAATCTGTCAACAACTACATCAATTGAATGTTTATATGTTTTTGCAAGTTTAATATCCTCATCAAGACCCCTAATTTCACCATCTACTCTTACTCTTGCAAATCCCTTATTGCTTAACTCTTCAAAGATTTGCTTATGTTCACCTTTTCTATCACGAACAATTGGAGCAAGTAAATGGATTTTTAAGCCTTCACCTTCTTCAATAATACTGTCGGCTATTTGACCTACAGTTTGATGAGACACCTCTTTTCCACATTTTGGACAATGAGGTATTCCAATTCTTGCAAATAATAATCTTAGATAATCATAAATTTCTGTTATAGTTCCTACAGTTGAACGAGGATTTTCTTTAGTTGTTTTTTGATCTATTGAAATAGCTGGAGATAAACCTTCAATATAATCCATTTCAGGCTTTTTCATTTGGCCTAAAAACTGTCTTGCATATGCGGATAATGATTCTACATATCTACGCTGTCCTTCAGCATAAATAGTATCAAAAGCTAGTGAAGATTTACCAGACCCACTTAATCCAGTTATTACTACAAATTCATCTCTAGGAATTGACAAATCAATATTTTGTAGGTTGTGTTCTTTAGCACCTTTGATAACAATTTGTCTTTTTGAATCTTGCTTCATTTTTCCTCACCTATTATATTATTCAAAATTTAAATCATATTTTTAAAATTAATATAAAAATATACTTTTGCTTAGAGCAAATGAAAATTAAAATAGATATAATAATTATACTGTTCGCAGTATATAAAACTTTCTTAAGAAGTAATTATTTCTTCAAACCTTTAAGTTCAAATAACTTATTTCTAAGTTCAGCAGCTCTTTCAAAATCAAGATTAGAAGCAGCTTCCTTCATATCATTTTCTAAATCTTTAATAAGTAACCTAAGCTCATCTTGAGGGATTTTACTAATTTCATCCATAGATTTACCATATTTCTTAAGGTCTTCTCTTTTCTCTTTGAGATTACGTGTTGTAGATTTAGGAACAATACCATATTTTTCATTATATTTTAATTGAAGAGCTCTACGTTTATTTGTAATATCCATAGCATTCTGAACAGAATCAGTCATCTCATCAACATACATAATGACACGACCATTGACGTTCCTTGCAGCTCTACCAATTGTCTGAATAAGAGAAGTTTCATTTCTTAAAAATCCTTCCTTATCAGCATCTAAAATAGCTACTAAAGAAACTTCAGGCAAATCAAGACCTTCTCTTAAAAGGTTTACACCAACTAAAACATCAAAGGTTCCACGCCTTAAATCATCCACAATTTCAGTACGTTCCAAAGTATCAATTTCAGAGTGCATATACCTGACTTTAACACCTATTTTAGCATAATAATCTGTTAAATCCTCAGCCATTCTTTTAGTTAAAGTAGTAACAAGTATACGCTCATCTTTTTTAGCTACTTTTTGAACTTCACCAAGCAAATCCTCAACTTGACCTTTAACTGGCCTTATAATGATTTCAGGATCAACTAAACCAGTTGGACGAATAATCTGCTCTACAACATTTTTAGACCTGGATAATTCATACTGGCCAGGAGTAGCTGAAACATAGATGACTTTATCAAGTGCTGCTTCAAATTCATCAAATCTTAAAGGTCTGTTTTCTTTAGCTGAAGGCAATCTAAAACCATGCTCAACTAAAGTTTCCTTACGTGCCCTGTCCCCATTATACATTCCACGAACTTGAGGTACAGTTACATGAGACTCGTCAATAATGGTTAAAAAGTCATCAGGAAAATATTTAAGTAAAGAATAAGGAACATCTCCCCAGTCTCTTCCAGACAGATGCATGGAGTAATTTTCAACCCCTGCACAGTAACCCATTTCTCTTAACATTTCAATATCAAAACGGGTTCTCTGCTCAAGTCTCTGAGCTTCTAATAACTTATTTTGGAGATTTAATTCAGCTAGTCTTTCATCTAACTCATTAGATATTCTGCTGATAGCAGTATCCATCTTATCCTGACCTACGACGAAATGCTTTGCAGGGAAAATCATATATCTTTGCAAATCTTCAGTTTTTTTACCTGTGACCTTATCAATTTGACTAATAGCATCAATTTCATCACCGAACAACTCAATTCTTATTGGTGGTGTTCCATGAACTGGGTTAATCTCAATAATGTCTCCACGAACCCTGAATTGACCTCTGGCAAATTCAATATCATTACGTTCATACTGCATAAAAACTAGTCTTCTGATGATTTCACTTCTATCATAGATGTCTCCAACAGCTATTCCAAAAGCAAACTCACCATAATCTTCAGGAGAACCAATACCATAAATACATGACACACTAGAAACAACAATTACATCATCTCTTGATAGGAGAGACTGAGTAGCTGAATGTCTCATTATATCAATTTCTTCATTGATAGATGCTTCTTTATCAATAAAAGTATCAGTTCTTGGAACATAAGCCTCAGGCTGGTAATAATCATAATAACTTACAAAGTACTCAACTGCATTATCTGGAAAAAAAACCTTAAATTCTTCATATAGCTGAGCAGCTAATGTTTTATTATGAGAAATAACAAGAGTTGGTTTTTGGACTTTTTCAATAACATTAGCCATTGTAAAAGTCTTACCTGACCCTGTTACACCTAAAAGAGTCTGTTCCCTTGCACCATTATTAATACCATCAACTAAGGAGTTAATAGCCTTAGGTTGGTCACCTAATGGCTTATAAGGTGAATTAAGTTTAAATTTTTTCATCAAATCTTCCCAAGAGATTGTCTATTTGTCAACTGCAATATTAAAACTAATATGGAAATAATATGGTGCACAGCAAGGGATAACTTTTCTATTTCTTACTTTAAGAACACCAATATCTTTAAAAGCTTTTTCAATTTCACTTTGGATTTTTTTAACATTGTCATCATTGAAAACCCTTAAATTTCCTAAAAAGCTTGTATTTTTTGCAGTATTTAAAATAGCTATATCATCTACAACATAAGATTCATCATACTTTTTTAAAATTTCATTTGATTTGTCAATAAGTTCCTTTTTAATTGAATCTTTTGACATTGACATTTAAATTACCTCAAATATTCAGCTATTATTTTTGCAAGAGAAACCCGTGAAGTATCAGAGGATAAACTGTTGGTTGAGATAACACTACTAGCTCCAGCTTCATATATTCTTGTAGTAGCTGCATTAACAAGAATTGGATGAACACAACATACATCTACAGATTCAGCACCATATTGTTTTAAAATATTAATTGCATTAACAATAGTTCCACCAGTAGCTATAATATCATCAATAATAAATGCTTTTTTATCTTTAACAGAATCCACATTTACAGTTTCTTCAGATCCGCCTTCACATCTTACATCAACAATTCTAGTTTCCACTTTGTCTGGTCCAAGACGAACTTTAGAAAGGTATGTGCATTCACATTCTAAAATTTGTGCTATTTCTTGTGCAAATGGATAAGCACCTTTGTCAGGAGCAACAATTAAAGGTACACCATCAATATTCTCTTTAATATAATCAGCTATTGCTGGCATTGCAGAGAGAGTGGTAGCTGGAATGTCAAAGAAGTCAAGAACACATTTTTCATGAATGTTGAAAGTGATAAACTCATCAGCACCTGCAGATTCAATTAAGCTAGTTACAATCTTGGCTGAAATAGCTTCACCATCATTAAAACGTTTTTCTTGTCTAGCATAACCTAAATAAGGCACAATAACTCTAACCTTTTTAGCTCCTAAATCTTTAAGAGTTGAAATTAAAAATAAAAGTTCCATTAAATTTTCATCTTGTGGATAACCAGTAGATTGAATAATAGTAACTTCATCTTCAATAGAATCAGTAACTCTCAAATATCTTTCCCCATCTGGGAATTTTTTAGTTTCAACATGACATAACTTTTCATTAAGTTCATTTGCAACTTTAGCTGCAAGATCTTGGGAAGCAGAACCGCCTATAATCACATAAATCACCAAAATATTATAATAAATAACATTACATTATATGATTATTAAAATATAAATAAATTTACATTAAATTGATAAATAGCTGAAACTATTGAAAAATAGGATATATTTATTTAAAAAGAACAACATAAGAAAAATTATGAAAACCGCACTAAAACTAATCTTTGCTATAATAGTTGTAATTATTATAGTATTAGCTGGTTTAACTGTGACATCAAATGCATTAGTAATAGCTACTGATACAACCGAAGGAACTCCTGGTGTTGATATGGCAGCTGTTTGGACTTTATCTGATGGTTTTGAATGGATTTATCCTGGAAGTTCTCTTAATGCAGAAGGACAAACATTACATAACATCTATTTAGATGATCCTGACAGGCCTTATGACGCAGCAGCGGATATAATGGAATATACTTATAATATACGACCAAATGTTGTTGTAACCGTAAACAATGCAGCTGCAGAAAAGATATTTGGTGGAGATATTGTTTCAGATATTCGTGAATATGATTGGGGTCAAGGATATGACCGTGGTGTTGCAGTAGAACAAGCTATGGGAGATTTTAATATTAACTACTTAGCAATCCCAGAATGTATATTAACTGGAGATATTGCATTCCATTTTATTTAAAAATTTTTAATTTTACTTCTTTTTTATCTTTTAAAAAAAAAATAGCAACTTTTATTTAAAGATTAAAAGCTGCCCAATATGATAATACAAGACCAACAATTGAAAGTACTAATTGTATATAACCATGCTTTTTGATTTCTCTATCGCTAGACTGAAGCATGTAAAATGGTAGAAACAATCCAAAAAAGCCAATAAAGCTTATATGAGAATGTGAAAGGAGCAACTTAATAACAAGACCTCCCCATGCAAGAGCAATGGTTATAACATAAGAAAGTATAATAATATTTCTTTTTTGCCTGTCGTTTAAAGGCATTACAACATCAAACTGAGGAGTTTCCACTCCTTCTATAAGAGATGTTCCACATTTTGCACAAAAATTAAAGGAATCATCATTCTCATAACCACATTTAGTACATATTCTTGTCATATTAATCTTATTTTATATAGTTTATATTATCTGGAACTTCACGTTCAGGTGATTCAATTTGCACATCTGCTTCATATCCCATTAAAATAGCAGATACAGGTTTGAAACCTTCAGGAAGTTCTAATTTATCCAAATAACTTTCAGTTAAAGTTTGGATTGGAGAAATTGCATAACAAGTTCCTAATCCTAAATCAGTAGCTGCTAAAATCATTGTAGTTGCTGAACATGCAACATTGATTTGTGTAAAAGGAGTTTCAGGAGCAGATAAAACAATAACAGTTGGAGCACCATATAAAGGTTCATATCCTTCCATAGAAGCTCTTTCTTTCATAAAACCTTCACTAGCCAACATCATTTCTTTGGTTTTATCATTAATTTCTTTTAAGAGATCTTTATCCTGAATTACAGTTACATAGTAAGGACCTGCATTTGGAGCTTTATTTGCAACACTTAATACTTTTTGAAGCTCATCATCACTTATCTGTTCATCTTTATATCCTCTAATACTTGACCTTTTTTCAATTGCATCAAATGTTTCCATAATTATTACCTCGATTTTATAATAAGATTTAGGTTTATATAAAGTTCACTGATTTTCTAAAACCATAACCACTTCCATAAATCTTTCACCAGTGAAATCTTCATTAATAACTGTATCAACAAATTTAAAGCCTAATTTTTCAAGTACTCTTTTTGATTGAAAATTATCATTTCTAAAGGTTGCATATATCTTTTCAAGCTTTAAATCATCAAAACCATGTTTCAATAATTCAATTGAAGCTTCAACAACTAATCCTTCACCCCAAAATGGTTCTCCAATCCAGTATCCAAGCTCTCCACAGCCATCACCCCAGTAATGATTTCCATCAGGATGAATTAAAAGACCAATAGAACCAATAGCTTCACAATTTTTTGTTATTGCATAAGTCTCATTTTTAGCAAAAACAGTATTGATAATTTCCAAACTATCTTCAACACTTTTATGTGGAGGCCATCCCGCTATTGGACCAATTTTAGGATTTTGAGCATATTTATATAAATTTTCAGCATCCTCTTCCTCCCAAGGCCTTAAAACTAATCTTTCTGTTTTGATTATCATCAATTATCAAATATATTAATTTAAGTTATAAATAGCTATTTCAAAAGTTTGCTGATTCAATGCACAAAAATTACAGATTACAACATCTAAAAATTTGGATATTAACATATAAGTTGTTAAAATAATAATTTCACAATTAAAGATTATAACTTCATTAGTTATAGTTATTTTCAAATTTAAAGAGTCAATTTTGGATAAACTTGATTTATCAATCTTAAAAAGTCGTGAAGCCTTTAAAATTTCTATAAAAACAATTTGATTTTCATTATCAAAAATCAAAGAAATATTGGGATTTAAATTAAAATTTCTTTTAAAAATCCAATATTTAGTGTTAAAAATAATTAATACATCAGAAAATTCATCATAATCTAATTTAAACCTCATAAAATTAAATTAAAATGAAATAGAAGATATAATTTCCCTTATAAGAGAAATAAATATTTTAACTAAATAACAACATTTAATTAATTTAATAACAATATTTTGAATTATGAAAATTAAAGATGGAATTGTTGGATTTGTTGTAGGTGATGCATTAGGAGTCCCTGTAGAATTTGAATCCAGAAATAAACTTAAAGATTCACCAGTTACAGAAATGATTGGATATGGTACCTATCATCAACCAAAAGGAACTTTTTCAGATGATTCCTCAATGATATTGGCTACAATGGACAGCATTATAAAAAAGGGACATATTGATTATGAAGATATAATGGATTGTTTTAGTGAATGGTGTTATAATGGAAAATACACACCATTTGGAGAAACTTTCGATATTGGAATTACAACAAGAAAAGCAATAGCAAATTACACCAAAAATCCACCCCTAGAATGTGGAGAAAAAGATTTTAGAGATAATGGAAATGGATCTCTAATGAGAATTCTTCCAATAGCTTTTATGGATGTGAATAAAGAAACAATCAAAGAAATGTCCTCATTAACCCATGCACATGATATTTCTAAAACAGCTTGTGTTTACTACTGCTATTTAGTGAGAACCATTTTAGAAAATAGTGAAAAAACACTAAAGGAAAACATTCAGCTTACTAACAGTAAAATGAAAGAAATGTATAAAGATGATGATATTTTAAATATATTTGATAGTATTATAGATGAAAATATCTTTGATTTTTCTGAAGAAGATATTAAAAGCACAGGATATGTAGTTGATACATTAGAAGCAGTTATCTATTGTTTGCTAAATAATGACAACTATAAAGACACAGTGCTAGCTGCAGTAAATCTTGGAGGAGACACAGATACAATAGCTGCAATAGCTGGCGGAGTTGCAGGAATATACTATGGGTATGATTCAATACCAAAAGAATGGATTGATAGTATAACAAAAATCGACTATGTACTTGAGTTATGCGAGGAATTTGAAAAAGTGATTAAATGAATGTTGAAAAAACCATTGAAAATATCAGAGAAAAATGTGATAGCTATATCGACCCTGAACTCTTAGTTACAGCTATCAGCGATGATTATTATATGGGATCTAATGAGAATATAGGTGTTAAAAACCTGGAATTTGAAAATATCTTCATTAACCTTGGACTTTTAACTTTTGCACCAATAATCAATGAATGTGACATATATTCCTTTAAAGATAGCACTGTTAAGTTATCAACTGAAGAATTCAACAGCTATGAAGAGATAAAAGATGAATACTTTGGCATTTTAGTTAAAAAGAACAGCTGTGAATATATCATAGGAACCTGTGATGTTTGTGGCTGTAAAGTTGATTCGAAATTCACTCCACTTAATACAGATGGAGAATTATATAAAGAATTAGAAAAATTAGTTAATGAAGTTATAATTAAATGAATAGATGTACCTGTAAAAATAGAATAAACCTAAAATATAATTAATCTTTAATTAAAACAAAAACAAACACAATAATTTTAGATAGTTAATCAATAGCTATTAAAATTATTAACTCTTTTTTTAATTTAAATAAATGAAATCTAAATAGTAAAAAAATAAAAAAATAGAAAAAACCAACTTAGTTGTGAGTTGGTTTTGAAATAGATGAAGATACAGTATCAGAAACTTTATTTTTTAAAGCACTCATTTTTGAAAGTAAATTGTCTTTCTCAGTACTGTTAATAAGAATATTTTCTAAAACATCACTTAAAGTTTCAGTCGGAATGATTTCAATCATATCTTCATATTTTTTCTCAATCATTACATCTTTTAAGTTGGATTTAGGAATTAATACCTTTTTCAAACCTGATTCAGCAGCAGCTTCAATTTTAGCAGTTGCACCACCAATAGGCATTACATCTCCACGAACATTTAATGAACCAGTTAAAGCAACAGTTTGATCAATAGGAATATCCTCAACAGCTGAAATAACTGCAGCAGCTATTGATACACTAGCACTGTCCCCTTCAACACCATCATATGTTTGGATAAACTGAACGTGAATATCATAATCAGAAATATCCTTATCAGTATATTTCTTAATTAATGCACTTACATTTTGTACAGATTCCTGAGCAATTTCACCAAGTTTACCAGTAGCTATTATTTTTCCACCGTTTTTAGATAAGGATGGAGCAGCTTCAGCAGCAATAGGTGAAACAATACCACTTCTATCACCAAGAACAGCTAAACCATTAACCATACCAACTTTTCCACCTTCAGCATTAACCATACTGTATTCTTTTCTTTGGATAATTGATCTGTCAGCTATTTGCTGTTCAAGAGTTCTTGAGAATTTTTTAGCTTCAAGTACATGTTCCGCAGTTACTAAATCCGCACCATGTTCAATAGCTACATCTCCAGAAGACCTTACAAGTCCTCCTAACTCTCTTAATCTTAATGTTAAAGCGTTTTGTTTACCTGACCTACGTTTAGCCTCTAAGATAATTTCATCTAATGCATCTGGAGCGAAATGAGGAATTCTTCCATCATTTTTAACTTCCTGAGCTACAAACTGAACAAGTTTTTCCCTGTTTTCTTCAGTATCATCCATGGAATCTTTCATGAATACTTCATACCCATATCCACGAATCCTTGATCTCATAGCTATATGCATACCTTCAAGAACTTGAATGTTACCTGATGCTACAAGTACAAAGTCACATGGAGCTGCTTGTGATCTAACCATTGCTCCACTACTGTTTTCACTTTGACCAGTAATTGCATATTGTTTTTCTTGCATTGCTGATAAAAGTTCTTGTTGGGTCTTCATAGACATTGTACCAATTTCATCAATGTATAAAACTCCTCTGTTAGCTTTGTGAATCATTCCTGCTTCAACACGTTCATGTGCAGGAGTTCCAAGACCACCAGATTGGTATGGGTCGTGACGTACATCTCCAAGTAAAGCACCAGCATGTGCACCAGTTGCATCCATAAATGGAGCAAATCTTTTATCTTCATTATTAACAAGTAATTTTGGAGATAAAGTAGTGTTTCTTGGTTTTAATTGAATTGATATCAATAAAATTAAAGCACATGCGATAATTGATTCAAGTAATCTTCCATACATAAATCCAATAACAATAACTGCACCAATTGCAAACATGGTTAAAAGGTTTTTCTTTTCTTCATAACCTTTTGATGAAGCTTTAGTTGCTTGAACAATCTTTTTACCTTCACCTGCAGGGACAGTTCTAATTAAAGGATGATTTGAGTCCTCAGCATTAGGATAAATTAATACATCTTGTAGAGTCTCATGAGGTAAAATCTGTGCCATACCTTTAGCAAGCATGGATTTACCTACCCCTGGATCTCCTATAAGAAGCACATTCCTCCTTTGTTTTGCTGCTTTTTTAATTGTTTCAATTGACTCTTCATGTCCAATTACTTGATCAATTAATAATGGAGGAACATCAATATCTTTAGAACTTTTAATATTTGAATAATCTAACATAGGTTTAGTTTCTTCAGCCACTTCTTCAATAACTGGCTCTTTTTCTTTATTTTCTGATGAATCTATTTCTGATTCATTCACATTAACTTTCATAAAACAAACCTCTATTTCTTTTAATCATCATATCATTTATAATTAAATTCCTATACTATTTAAATATTATCTATATAAGAGTATAAAAAGCTTTCTATTTTAGTAAATTTTAGTAACTAAAACATTAACATTTGATAGTTGTACTAATTGAGTGCAAGAATTTAAAAACACATCTTTTTAGTAAATAAAATGATGAATAAATGTATTGCATACATGAATTCAAAAAAACATCTTTTAATATAAAAAATGGGATTTATTAATAGAAAAAAAACAGCCATAAATTTCTGTATTCGATAGTTATTTTATGGTTTCTAATTGATATACAGACAATACATCAGTATTTTGCTCTAACTTCACAGAAGAAGAATTCTTCATCATTGAAAACTAATAAATCTAGAATCCACTTATTCTATTATTATAATCCTAAAGCATATACTATAAAATCGATAATATTTAATTATTTTCAAGTAATTCACAAATTTTAAGAATTATATTTTTTGATTCAACCTTATGCGATGCTTATTAACTTCATCAACTAGATTAACATTTTTTAAATAATTAATTCTATCGTTTATTTCATCTTCACAAATTATAAAAAAAAGTCATTATCATAGAAACCATATTTATATCCTTTGCTTGGAATCTTTTAAATTTTTTAAATACATCTATGAAGAGCTTTTAATAATCTTTCCAAGGTTTGTTTTCACTGAAAATGCATCATACTCATTGGACTCATAATATTAAATGGCAAATTCCTCACTAATATACTATTCACCTTCAAATGGGAATAAAGGCATGTTAGATTTGGTATTTATTTTAATATTGGCATTAGTAAATTCCAAATTTCATTGAGCATATTTTTTAAATTGCATTTTTCTAAAATAATGTTTGTTGAACTGATTTAGTAGTTTTTTTAGTTTTTAAAGTATATAAATCATCTAAAAATTCTTCGAGATTTTCAACTTTTAAAGCATCTTGATTATTTTGCAATATAAATTCATTTCCATCATAAGATCCTTCCGGTCTTTCATCAGGAAGATAAGAGTAAATTTGTCTGTTATATTCATTTGCAAAATTTACTGTATGCATTGTTCCACTTTCAACCCCACATTCAACAACAAAAATAGCATCTGAAAATGCAGCTACAATTTTATCCCGTTCAACATAATTTCCTTTTTGAACTCTTGTTCCAGGTTCATATTCAGAGATTAAACATCCTCCAGTTTTAATAATTTCTTCAGCCAGATTCTTGTGTGAAGCCGGTTTAACATTAATAACATCACCTGGAAGAATGGCAATTGTAATTTTATTTTCATCAACTGTTGTTTGATGGGCAACTTTATCACAGCCCAAAGCTAAACCACTTACAACAACTCTATTAGTACTAACAATGTTTTTCACCAAATTTTGTTCAAATTCCTGACTTAATTTTGATGGTTTTCTTGTTCCTATAATTCCAATATTTGGTTTTGTTAATACATTAACATCCCCCCTAACATATAAAATCAAAGGTCTTTTATTTTCCATTACATTTAATTTTTTAGGATAATTTTCATCAAAAACTGTTATAATACCTATTTCGGAATTCAAAAGGTCATCATATAACCTTTCAGCATTATCCATAGCTTTTTTAATTTCCTCAGTTGAGAATTTAGAATTCAATTCTACTTCTGAAGCTAAATCATAAAAGTCATCTGAATTTTTAAGCATATTCCAATATGTTTTATATATAGTTGCCTTCCCGACTCCTTTAAGACTATTTAAGAATAATATTTCTTTAAGTTTAATCATTAATATCACCATACTGTTTTAAATAATGCGAATTTGTAGATATTTTCTTTTTTAACCCCATTATTAATTAATATGTCTTCACAAACATTCATTATTGTTCCTCTTGTCGATACATCATCCAATATAATAAAAGCCACATCATCCTCATTTAATATATTATTTTTTTCATGAGCAATAGAGTTTATATGTTGAATATAACTTACACGTTTATTTTTATGAGATGTATCAACATCAATAACTCTTTTTAATAAATTTCCACAATTTATAATTTCTTTTTTGCAATTAAATTCTGACCTAGCTTTACCCTCATTATACCATTTTTCAATAATGTTAATACTTTCTTTTACTGTTGCAAGATTATCTCTTTCAACTGTAGATGATGGTACACTTACTAAAGCTAATTTATTAAATTTAACATCAATTATCAGGTTTGATAACTCTGAAATTGCTTCCATTAATTTTGTTGTGAAATAATTAAATTCTTCTTTATGTATATTTGGAATTTCTTTATTATAATCTTTATATGCCCATATTTTTTTATTTTCATGTCTTTTATATTTATCATAGTCAAATAAATAATAAACACCAAATTGCTTTTTAATATTATCCGAAACAAATCTTGAATTTTCCATATCCAAATCAACAATTAAATCGATGATATAATTTGGAATAAAGTTATTATGAATAATGTCTTTAGTAATGCTTTTTAAAATTCCTTCATCTAGAATATATGTTGTACAATAATCATGCTCTGATGTAATTGGTCTTTGTAACGGCTCCATTAAATTTATAATTTGTTTATAGGAATACCAATTACATCTTTTTTCTTTATATTTTGATCTTTCATTATTTGGATAACTATGTTGTTTCACAATAATTTGAAATTTACATTGATTATATGGAAATTCTATTCCATCTTCTAAAAAATCAGTAACCATAACAGAATTAAAACTCTCACTAAATTTTTTAAATTGTTTATAATACTTAGAATCACTATAAGTTAATAATCTCTGACTTTTAATTTCTCCCATTATCTCCTCAGAATACCGGCGGTGATTTGTGAGAATTAATCCTTTTTCAGTATTATGTCTTTCCAATATATTCTTTATAAGAGGGATTAATAAACTTAAATTATTATTCTGCATGTTAACAGTTTTTCTTGCATAGATTTTGTTTTTATCTGAATTAACTGGTAAGTTATAATGAATAAATTTTATTTGAGAACTATCAAGCCCTAATTCAGTAGCAAATAATTCAAAATCAAGAATTGATGAACTAATTAAAATGCAAGTTTTACTTTTACTAAAATAATACTCATTTGCAAGATTTCCAATATTTAATGGATAAAATGATAATCGATTATAATAATAATAACTATCATCATATGAACAAATCCAATTTTTAGGATTTTCCTTAATGCATTTAACTACTCTTTTAATTTTTTCATCATCTAATGATAAATAATTAATAAAATCAATCCAAAGAGTGTAATCCTTCTCAGGTAAATCTTTAACTTTGCATTTGAAATTATTTATTAATTTATTATAATTGGATAAATCGATAGTGTAAGAAAATAAATTAATAATATTTTCATCTAGTCTATGAGCATCATCAATAATTAATATATTACTTTTTTCAATGTTTTCAAAATCATCCAAGAACTTTATTTGATTTGTAAGATGAATATTAAAATTTTTTCTTAATTGATATTTCCTGTTATATCTCATCTGAGACTTTTCATTAGCAGTTAAAATAATAGAACTTTCAAAATTATTCGCTAATTGAACAACAGTATCTGAATTCTTATGATTTGCTTCTAAAACAATGAATTTATACCCTTCTTTAACTGAATCCAAAATTTCAGATAGTATTTTTTCTTGGAAGTTAGACGACTGTGGAGGAATAATTTTTGGAATAATTTTTTCTTTATTAGATTTTAATCTGTTACTATATTTTCTATTAGGTATGAAAACTTTTTGCGGAGAATCAGCTTTAACTTCTTTATCTATTTTATGATCTTTATTTTTATCTGTTTTATTAAAATATCCGCAAATACAATTACTTTTAAGCATACCACAATTCGGACAAAACATAAATCTCATAATTACCTCCACTTATCAAGAACAGATAATATAATTTGTACAATGTTTCTCAATGAATAAAATTAAAATTATTATCCATAATTTTATTATTTTACATTATAATTAGCACTTCTATAATAATATTGTTAATTAGTTATTATTTTGTTATGAAATATATATTTTATTAAATAATTTACTATATTCTCATAATCTAAATAACCATAGTTAGACAGGTAATGCACCCTCATATTTTTCTAAATTAATAAAACTATGGCATTTGATGATAAATAATTCTATTAAAAAAAAAAAACATTTCAAATAAAATATTGATGGCTTTAAAGGAAATAAACGAAATAAATCTTAATTTATAGCAAGAAATCACCATTATTTCATAAAATCTGATAAAGTAAAATTGATAATTAATTATATAACCTTTAAAAATTAAAAGTATAGAAAGTATTAAAAAATTAACTTCAAATGCGTGTTTATATGGTAAATTGTATAATGGTTCAAGGAACTTCATCAAATGCAGGAAAAAGTGTGCTAGTAGCTGCACTTTGTAGAATCTATAAAAATAAAGGATATAATGTAGCTCCTTTTAAATCTCAAAATATGTCTTTAAACTCCTATACAACAAAAGAAAATGGAGAAATCGGAATAGCTCAAATGTTACAAGCTGAAGCAGCTAAAGTAGAACCAAGCGTACATATGAATCCAATTCTTTTAAAACCAAAAGGAGAATTTACATCAAATGTAATAATACAGGGAAAATCAATTGGAGATATGGATTTCTACAAATATCAACATGAATACCATGATGAAGCACTAAAAGCCATTAAAGAATCATTGTCCATATTAGAAAAAGAATATGATGTAATTATCATTGAAGGTGCAGGATCACCAGCTGAAATAAACATGCGTAAAGAAGACTTGGCTAATATGGAAATTGCACATTTAGCTAATGCAAATGTAATTTTAGTAGCTGACATTGAAATGGGAGGGGTATTTGCAGCTATTGCAGGAACTTATGCACTTCTTGATGATCATGACAGAAGCAGACTAAAAGCTACTGTAATTAATAAATTTAGAGGAAATCTTGATATTTTAAAGCCAGGAATTGATAGAATTGAAGAAATCACTGAACAGCCTGTTTTAGGAGTCTTACCTTATGATGAAAGTTTAAGACTACCTGAAGAAGACTCCGCATCCCTTACAACACACGTATTTGATGAAAACAAAGATATTACAATAGGCGTAATCAGACTTCCAAAAATATCCAATTTTACAGATATAGATCCCTTTGAATATGAAGAGGATGTTGGAATTAAGATGATTAACATAAATGATGATATTGGTGATGTTGATGCATTGATAATTCCAGGAACACGTAACTCAACAGAAGATGCATATGAACTATTTGAAAGTGGAATTGCAGAAAAAATCATTGAAAAATCAAAGGAAATACCAGTTGTTGGAATCTGTGGAGGCTTGCAGATACTTGGTGATAAAATTATTGATGAATCTAAAAAAGAATCATCAATTGGTACAATAAAAGGATTAGGGCTTTTAAATATCATATCACAATTTGAAAAATCAGATAAAATTGTAAAACAATCAGTTGGTAAAATTTCTGAAAATTTAAAAGGTATCAGCTTAGAAATATTTAAAAATATTCTTGGTGAAGAAGTTACAGGCTATGAAATCCATGAAGGAAGAACAAAAGTAGGTAATAATGCTTTACCATTAATAAATGTTGAAAAAGGCCTTGGAAATGATGATGAAATGATGGTAGATGGAGCTAGTGAAGGTAATGTTTTTGGAACTTACTTCCATGGAATATTCCACAACTACAACTTTAGAAGAGAATTTTTAAATTATTTACGTTCCAAAAAAGGTTTTGAAGTTAAAAATGGAGCAGATCCCTATGAAACACAAAAAGATTACTCCTTAAATAGAATAGCTGAAATTGTAGAAGAAAATTTAGATATGGATATTATTGATGATTTACTTTTTAAAAGAAGATAGAAGAGCTAAAAAGCTCCTCCACCTCCACCACCAGAACCTCCTCCAACACCACCCGGACTGTCTGGACTTACTGTAGAAGATGCAGTTGAAAATGATGAAGCAAAAATCATATAACCACCATAGAAACGGAATCTATATAATTCATCATCATCTATGTAAGATTCAGGAACTAATTCCTTCATTGCTTTTTGAACATTATCTGCTACTCCTAAAGCAGTTGCATAAACTAAATATTTATTCCAGATAACAATAGACTCTGGAGGATATTCCTTAATTAATGAGAAATCATTTAGATACTTTTTAAAATTATCCCATTGCTTATGTTTTAACATTCCTTCTTCTGTCCATCTTCCTGCAAATGTATTCGGAAGGAACAGGCAGATTACAGAAATTATAATTAATGGAGCCATTGTATAATAAATTAAATAACTAAAATCAAGGACAAAAGTAACTATAGATAAAATAATAGCTACAGCTAGTCCAATAATTGCAGAAACTAGCATATAAATATATCCATTATCATCAAATAACTCATCCATAATAGGTTCAACATGCAATGCTTTAAAATCAGATTTAAACAAATTAAAGTCATCTAAAAATGCCTGTGCACGCATTGATGATGAAAGTTGACCTTCAATTGAGTTTAAATCAATAACGCCATCTACTTCAAAGCCTCTAATTAATCTAATGACATCTCTTTCATAATCTTCAAGTTCAGAAGGATTATACTTGTCAGTGAGCTTTAAATTTAATTTATTATCCTCATCACTGAAAGATAATATTTTTCTATCAATTAAATCCATAATAACTGCTTGGAAACCATCTTCATTGATTGTACCAACATTACCTTTACCATACATTGCATTAACAATTAAAGGAGCATCATCGCTTGGAGGCTCTCTTTCATAAATACCATTGTAATTAACCTTAGGTTCCCTACCAAACTTCACATAAACTCCAACAAAACATATAATGAATAAGACTAATAATCCAGGAGCTATTAAAGATAATGCATTATTTAAATCTGATTTAAATGCTTCACCATCTTGGATTTTATGAATTTCACTTAATCCTGGTTCATCTATATGTCTTGCATATTCAGCATTTGAAAACTCGGATAAAGGAATAGCTGATCTAAATTCCAAATATTCACTAGAATACAATTGATTTGATTCAATGTTTAAAATATTGCCATTCCAAGACTGATTCACCTGAGCATTAAAAGGATTTATCCAATATTCAACACCAGCATCTGATGGGAACTGAATATGTGCAGAGAATTCTCTTGCATTTTGATCCCATTCATCACCCCATAATTTAAACTGGACTTCACCAGTGTCAGAATAAATCTTTGTGACATTAGCCATGTCATAACTGATAAAAACAGAAACAGATGTGTCTCTAATTGGCTGTGTCATTGCAGCATCACTATATAAATAGACTTTAATCTCTTTACCATCATCAGTATCTAAAAGTTCATAAGTCCCATAAATTCCATTTGATAGTGAAATTTCAATATTATCGATTGATTCTCCTTCTTTTAAAGGAATATCTCGATAAATACCATTAAATTCTCCATTAAAATTATAAGAAATAAATTCATTAATATGAAGCAATCCATTAGGCAATATATCTAAAAATATATCATAATCCTCAATAGAGTAATCTCTATCTTCTGCAAAAACTGGTGTAAGAGATGAAAATAAAATTAGAGAAATAAATAATATTCCTAAAATTTTTTTATTGAACATTTTTATCTCCTAAAACCATTAGAATTTAACTTTAGGTGCTTCGGCAGCACTTTCATCAGCTTCAAAGAAATCAGCCTGATTAAATTTAAATAAACTAGCTATTATATTACTTGGAAACATCTCACATTGATTATTATACATTAATACAGTGTCATTATAAAATTGTCTTGCATAAGCAATTTTATTTTCAGTTTCAGTTAGTTGATTTTGTAAATCTAAGAAGTTTTGATTAGCTTTTAAATCAGGATAACTTTCAGCAACTGCAAATAAAGATTTTAAAGTATCAGTTAATATATTATTTGCATTAGCTGCTTCTTTAACAGAAGAAGCATTCATAAGCCCTGCTCTTGCCTCTGTAACTTCTGTTAAAACACTTTGTTCATGAGATGCATAACCTTTAACAGTTTCAACAAGATTTAAAATTAAATCTGCACGTCTTGTAAGTTGTACATCAATTTGAGACCATGAATTTTTAACTTTGTTTCTTCCACCAACTAAATCATTATATAGCTTAACAATGTAAGCTACAACAGCAATAATAATTATAACCAAAATTATTGTAAAAATCATAATTACCACCTAAAAAGAAGAAAAACTAAAATAATAACTATTTAAATTAAAATAAAAAATAAAAAAAGAAAGAAAAAAGGAAATTAAATCCTTAGTTTCTGTTTACACTGAAAATATGTACAGCAGCAGTACCTCCAGTACCACCAATGTTATGAGTCATACCTATTTCAGCACCGTCTACTTGACGTTTACCTGCGTCTCCTCTTAATTGCCATACAACTTCAGCAGCTTGAGCAATACCTGTAGCACCAAGTGGGTGTCCACGTGCTTTAAGACCTCCAGAAGTGTTTATTGGATGATCACCATCAATTTCTGTTTGTCCTTCTTCAATAGCGATTCCACCTTTACCTTTTTCTGCAAATCCTAAATCTTCAACTGCTAAAAGACCATTAATTGAGAAACAGTCATGTACTTCAGCTAAATCAATATCATTTACACCTACACCAGCCATTTCATAAGCTTTTCTAGATGCAACTTTAGTTGACTCAATAGTAGTTATATCTTTTCTATCATGTAATGCAATAGTTCCAGATGCTTGAGCAGATGCTCTTACATAGATTGGAGTATCAGTATATTTTTTAGCATCTTCTGCAGGAACCATAATAACCGCAGCAGCACCATCAGAAACAGGTGAACAATCTAAAAGAGTTAATGGATCAGCTACCATAGTAGAGTTGATAACTTTGTCCACAGTTGTTTCAAATTGGAATTGTGCATTAGGATTGTGTTTAGCATTTTTGTGGTTTACAACAGAAAATTGAGCTAATTGTTCCCTAGTAGTTCCATATTCATACATATGTCTTTTAGCTATCATTGCATATAATGATGGGAAAGTAGCTCCTTGTTGTGCTTCCCATTCTTGATCAGAAGCAGTAGCAATAGCTGGAGTTGCATCAACAATATCAGTCATTTTTTCAACTCCTGCAGAAATTACTACATCATGATAACCAGATGCAACAGCCATAATTCCTTGTCTTAAAGCAAGACCACCAGATGCACAAGCAGCTTCAACTCTTGTAGTTGGAATTGGATTAAGACCTGTGTGATCTGAAATAAGGGCAGCAATGTGTTCTTGATCTACAAATAAACCAGAAGACATGTTTCCTACATACATTGCTCCAATATCATTACCTTCAACATTTGCATCTTCAATAGCTTTAATACCAGCTTCAGCAATTAAATCTCTGAAAGAAGAGTCCCATAACTCACCAAATTTAGTTTGTGAAACTCCTACAATTGCGACATCTCTCATAAATATATCCCCTAATAAATATTACATTTTAATTTTACCTTTGTATTTAGCATAAACTGCATAATCAACATATTTTTTATTATCGATAATTTCTTGAGTTTTAGGAGCTAAATCTCTTTTTTCTGTAATTTCGTCAGTTACAGTTATTGTGAATCCATCACTACCAGCACCAGAACCATAGGATACAACAAATATTTCATCACCAGGTTCAGCATGGTCTAAGATATTGGATAAACCTAATGGAACTGCTCCAGAATAAGTGTTTCCTATATTTGGAGTTAAAAGTCCATATTTAAGTTGATCAGAGTTAAATCCTAAGATTTTACCTGCTCTTAAGTAAAATTTACCATTAGGCTGATGGAAACAAGCATGATCATAGTCTTCAGCTGAAGTGCCAGTTTTTTCAAATAATCCTTTAGCTGCACTTAATACATGTTTAAAGTATGCAGGTTCACCAGTAAATCTTCCACCATGAGAAGGATAATCTTGACCTTCTCTTCTGTAGAAATCAGGAGTATCTGTAGTATAACTATAAGTAGCATTAATATCTGCAATAGTGTTTTCTTTTCCTATAATGTATGCTGCACCTCCAGCAGATGCAGTGTATTCTAATGCATCTCCAGGTGCACCTTGAGAAGTATCAGCACCAATAGCTAATGCATATTCCATCATACCAGAATCAACAAGTCCCATAGACATTTGAATACCAGCAGTTCCTGCTTTACATGCAAATTCTAAATCTGCAGCAGTTAATTCAGGAGAAGCTCCAACAGCTTCTGCAACAATAGTAGCTGATGGTTTTACTGCATAAGGATGAGATTCAGAACCAACATATACAGCACCTATTTTTTTTGGATCGATTCCAGCTCTTGCTAAAGCATATCTAGCAGCTGTTACTGCAATAGTAACAGTATCTTCATCAGCAGAAGGTACGGATTTTTCATTTACAACTAATCCTCTTGATAAAGCAACAGGGTCATCTCCCCATACTTTTGCAATTTCTTCTACTTTAATTCTATATGAAGGCACATGTGCCCCATATCCAACTATACCTACCATTAAATCACCGTTTAATATGTTAAAATAGTTTTTTTGTTCTAAAAAATTATTTATTAATTTTATTATATGTTGTTATGTATTATATAAAAGTAACTACAATATAATATTTTTTTAAGAAAATAAGGAAAAATAGTTGGATTTTCTAGATAATAATAAAAAAAATAAGTTTATATAAAAACAGTAATGAATGCAGTTGCCGGGATTCGAACCCGGGTTGTAGGCTTGGAAGGCCCAAGTAATAACCAGACTATACCACAACTGCAAAATGCGGCGTCCGGGATTCGAACCCGGGTCTCTAACGTGGCAGGCTAGAGTCTTAACCAGGCTGGACTAACACCGCATCAGAATAAAACAGCATACATACTATTTATTTTAATGATATATAAATGTTTCGATTTATCTACCAATTATTTGTTTAATTACATAAATGTCATCATTATCAAACATCTTAATTACAAATCCAACAACCAGATAAACAATAATAGCCACTGGAATAGCTACCCACATTGATAAATGAGCAAAGTAAAGTGCAGATCCCATTACAATAGATGCAACCACTATTTTCAAGGTATCAAGAATTAATCCCTTATTTGGAGATAAATTAAGTTTATGAAGAGCATAAATCTCTAAAACAAATATTAAGATTTCACTAAGAACAGTAGCTACTGAAGCTCCAATATAAGAATATCTTGGGATTAAAATTAAATTTAAAATCACATTAAATACTGCAGCTATAACATAAATTTTTGTAACTGAATACTCCCTATGAGATGCATTTAAAGAATTTGAAGCAGCCCCATTAATAAATAGGAACACAACTGTCCAGATCAACACATTTAAAACTACACTGGCCTGTGCATATTGATTTCCATAAATAAACTGAATAATGTCAGGTGAATAAATCATAACCCAAATAGCTATTGGAACAGTTATTAATGAAAGATATTTAATAGATTTTGAAAGGGTAGTTTTAAGCATTGACTTTTCCTTTGCATACAATTTAGACATTACTGGAAAAAATACAGCTGTATAAATTGAATAAAATAATGTTAAAACATTGATTAACTTATATGTAGCATTATAAATACCAGTTGCAAAGTCCCCAATTAACTGATTTAACATGAAGATATCAATAGAATAATAGATTGTATAGAAAATGGTTGTTAAAGCAAAGGGGAAACCGAATATTGCTAGCTGTTTCCAGAATCCAAAATCAAATTGAATTTTTGGAACCTCAAAATGCTTACACAATATATAAACTGTATAAACAATACAGGCTACATTTGCAAAAATATAAGCCCAGGTTATTCCCCATAAACCAGCATCAAGATAAATAGCCAGTATTATGAAAACAAAAGTCAATACATTCAGTATTGTATTAGCTATTGCCTGATAGGATCCCTTTTCATGAGCCTGAAATACTCCATAAAATAGACTACAAAAGTTCTTAATAACACTTTCAAATGCAAATAATAGACCAATTAAAATTGTAATTTCACTGGAATCAGTTATTAAAAGCACAAATAGAATAACTAAAATATAAACAACAGATAAAAGAGATTTAAAAGGAATTGCATTTCCCAAATAATCCCTAGCTTTAGAATAATCTACAGATACCGACCTTACAATATGAGTAGACTGACCTAAATCAGAAATAATTGCAAACATTGCTGATAAAGACACTACAAAACCTAAAATACCATAATCATTAACACCCAAATATCTGGCAGTGAATATTGTCCAAAAGAATGCTAAGATGCTGGTAATGATTTGTGAAGTAGCTAACCAACTCATATTTGCAAATATTGTCCTAATATCCATAGTTTACCTTTAAATTTTTAATTTTTTAAAATAAACACAAATCATTCCTAATTTTTCCTTGCAAGAATAACAATCCAATCATTTTCTTCATTAATATGTGTTTCAAAGTCTCCAAAACCAGCCTCAGTTAATGATTCCTCTAAAACTTCTTCAGAATAGATATTCATATCCAATAGCTTAGCCAAATCATCATATTTTTCCATTTCTCCTTTTTTGTAAACAACCTCATTACAGAAAAATACTAATCCTCCTTTCTTAAGGACACGATTAACTTCTTTTAAGTCATTTACAAAATCAGGCCAGAAATAAATTGTTTCAAAACCAGTTACTATATCAAAGGTTTTATCCTCAAAAGGCATGTCTGAAACAGATCCTTCAATGATTTCAACTTTACCCTCATTAATAAACTCTTCATTTCTCTTAGAGGATTTTTCAACACTTACATCAGAATAATCAAGACCAATAACTTTACCTTCATTAGATATTTGACCAGCGAAGCGTTCTACATTCACTCCACCACCACATCCAATATCCAATATGTAATCCTCTTCATTAATGTCAAAATAGCTAACTCCCCATTTTGCCATCTCTTCATGTGAATTATTCATCCTATCCAATATTTTATGACCTAATTCACCTTCAGGCTTTCTAGCATTTTTAATTAAATCAGAATCTTCATAATGATTGCCTGTATAAACCTCTTTTTCAGCCATTAAATCACCTTATTTCTTCATTCCTTTTCTGGTTTTAACTGCTTGGCCTGTATTAAAATCGCCCATTTCATGAGCACATAACAAAGCTTTTCCATAAGCCAGTAACTCATCATCTTCACTTACAATTAAAACTTCATCATTGGACCTGATATTTTCATCACAATCTACAACAAATTTTGCAAATACACTTTTTCCATCCCGTGCAAAAGGAACAGAATCCTCATTTACAACAACTCTGTTCTCTGGATAAGGCATGGAATTGTGTAATCTTTTTGCACCTTCTTTTGAAAGTACTAAAAAGCTATCTGAAGCTCTCATATTAGCTACAATTACTCCTTTATCATAGATATGTCTGATTTTTCCTGTTTTTTTACTTTTTTCAATTTTGATATTTCCTTTAAATAGTGCTTCTCCTGCACCAACACCAAATTGATAGTCAGCAATAGCCTTAATTTTTCTCAAATCATCTTTTTTAAATCTGATTTCATCTGATTGAGAGTGTTTATTATAAAGGCCTATTTCCAAATCCTTAATAACTCTTGAATGTATCAAAGTTTGATCATAGTACTCGACAAATTCAGATATGAAGTCTTCAATAAATTCAATACTGTCCACATCTTTGATTTTAGGAGATTCATTTTGACTTAATGGATAGACTTCATCAATATCTAGAGGAACTAAACCGAATGGAATATCTAAAACCATAAAATCAGTATCCTCCAAATCAAGCTCTCTTTCACTGCCATAAATATAGAATTCACCTAATTTTCCAGAGATAAATTTAGAATAAGGCTTACGGGATGGAGGCAATATTACTAAATCACGTTTTTTAGGCATTTCCCTTAATTTATTCATGTGCCTTTTAACTTCACTTCTGTATAATGATTCGGGACCTGTAAAGAAGAATGCAGATTTCTTACTTCTTGGATTATATTTCTCCATATCATCCATATAATTAGCTAGTTGACGGTAAGCATTTAATAGCTGTGGATGAACTCTGCAACGTTCTTCAACAAGTTCCATTAAACTGCCTTCATAAATAGCTTGTCTAACTAATCTTAACTCAGCAAAGGAAACATGTAAATTATGAATAGCTATTAAATCTCTTCTTTCTTTTTTATCCATAGCCCTCAAGTCATCAGGAGTATATTTAGTACATACTTCACAGGAACATGGCATTTCTTGAAGATTTTCTAATTTATAGGTTCCGCGAGTGGATAATAACCTATCATCTTCAGCATATAAAATATAAGCTGCTGAGTCAAATAAATCACAACCCATTGCTGCAGCTAATGCAAAAATCATAGGATGGCCTGCACCCATTAAATGACGTGGCTTATTGTCAGGTAAATGAGCAACAGAATTCATTACAACATCAACTAAGTCTTTATAATGATAAGATTCCATTAATGGTACAACAGCACCAATTGGATATAAATCAGCATCTAACTTAGTTAATTCATCAGCACAGTATCTTCTTAAATCTGGAAATGTTGAACCTTGAACTACAGAATTTAACTTCATTTCCATATTTTGAGAGTTTCTATATTCAATAGCTTCACGGGCACGTTGTAAAGTGATTTCCAAATCTTCTTCTGCTTTTTCACGTGTAACAAAAGGAGCTGTTGGGATATCTAAACTAGTTCCAATATCTGTTTTAATTAATTCTTGAAATTCAATAACTTCCTTATTAGTTATATCCACATCACCGTAAACTGATAGCTGGAAAGAACCAGAGTCAGTCATTATCGGTCCATCAAAGTTAATAAGTTCATGTAGACCTTTATCAATTGCTTCTTGTTTTAAATCTTCATCTTTATAAATTAAGTAAGCATTAGTAATTACAATATCTGCACCATACTTCTTAACATCAATAGCCTGCTTACGCGGATGAATAACAGGCATTAAAGCAGGAGTTTTAACATTTCCATGTTTTGTTTTTAAAACACCTACTCTTCCTCTATTATCTTTTGCTTTAATTTCGAACATTGTCAAATTCCCTTAATTAATATAGATTAAATTTTATAACTAAAAATTATATAAACTTTGCTTAGAAATAAAATTAAAAAATAAATAAAACTATTAAAATTAGATTAAAATGAAAAATTGACAATAATAAAGACTTATTAATAAAAAAAGACTTTAAAAAATAAATTTAATTAAATTGCTTTAAACTTTATATAAAATTATAATAAAAATTAATAGTTAGATAAAATGAGTTACGAAGAAAGCGCTACTGTAATTAATGAAACAATTTTTGATTTGGTAAATAAACTTTTTGATAAAGAAAAAGAAACCTCTGATGAAAGTTTACGTGAAAACTTTTTTAATGAAAATAAAGAATTCTTTGTCTTAACAGATGATGGTTCATACTCCATTAAATCAAAAGAGATTAATCATAAAATAGAAACACTTCACACATCAACAGGTGCAATTAGTGAATCCTTTGAAAAGTTCATTAAACCTTTGAAATTAAATTATAGTGAAGATATAGCTATTTTAGATATCTGTGCTGGTCTTGGTTACAATACTTCAGCAGCACTTGCCGATTTTATTAAAAATTCAAAAGACAGTAATTTACATGTTGATATGGTTGAAATATCTAAAGCTACGCTCGCCTGTGGTCTTTTAGTTCCTTCACCAATCCCAGAACATGACATAACAAAAAAGGCAATTGAAGATGAACTAATTAAGCAGGACTATGCAACCCTATCTCTTGAAAAATGTGAGATTCCTGAAAATATTGACATTGCTCTTTATATTGATGATGCACGTCAAACCATCCAATCTTTAGAGGACAACTATTATGATGCAATATTTTTAGATCCATTTTCACAAAATATGGCTCCAGAATTATTCTCTACTGATTTTTTCAAAGAGTTTAGACGAGTTATTAAAAATGATGGAATTGTGTGTACTTACACTTCATCTGCACCAGTTAGGGCTGCATTTATTGAAAACAACTTCCATATTGGGCAAGGCCCTATTTTTGGAAGAAAACAAGGAGGTACACTAGCTAGTCCTAATCCTTTGATGCTTAAAAAATCATTACCAAAAAATGATGAAATTAGAATAGCTTTATCTGATGTGGGCATTCCATTTAGAGATCCTGGACTTAACAACAGTAGCGAATATATTTTAGAAAGCAGAACTGAAGAAAGGCATGAAGCACGTCACAATACTAAGATTTCATCAGCCGTTAAAACACCAATCTTTCTAACACAGGAAATGGAAGATGAAAAACTAAAAAGAAGGGTTGAAAGGAATTTAGCTAAAATGAATATTCCGTCAACAACTTCAAAGGAAGCTTTTTATATTTTAGAGCCTGAAAATAACTATTTAGAAGCACAGGAAATTGATAACAATTCCCGTTCAAGAATACTTCAAATGATTGATAATTTAAAAGAAGTTAAAGAGAACAAATAACTAATGTGAGATAAAATGTACCAAGTTTCTGTAATAATACCTTTCTACAATGGTGAAAGCCATTTTAAGGAATCCTTTAAATCAATAAAAAATCAAAGCATTGGTTTTGAAAACATTGAAGTTATTTTTGTCAATGACTGTTCAAAAGATTCAAGCCCTATTTTAGCTAAAGAATACAGTGAAAAATATGAAAACTGTAAATTTGTTGATTTAAGTTTATACCATTCAAAAAACTCTGGTTTTCCTGGAAGGCCTAGAAACTATGGATTGAAAGAAGCTACTGCAGAATATATAGTATTTTATGACATTGACGACTGTTATCATCCTAAAGCCTTTGAAAAGTTATTGAGCACTATGAAAAGTGAAAACAGTGACTTGATAATAGGAAACTATTCTACAGAAACAAACAATGGTTCAATTAAAAATAGGTTCTGCAAAACAAAAAAAGATTTAATCAATATTAACCCGCTGAAAAATCAGAAAACCTTTGATAAAATAAGCAATATTACTTTTATAAGTTCATGGGGTAAACTATTTAAAAAAAGCATTATTGAAAAAAACAATTTAATTTTTATTGAAGATGGACCTGTTGAAGATGCAGATTTCTACTTTAAATATTTACTATATGCAAAAACAGTTACTATCTTACCACATGACTATTTATACTTCTATAATGAATATTCTGATTCAACAATCCATAGACATGACAAAAAACTTCTAAAAAGATATTTAAAAGGCTTTAAAAGAATATGTGAGTTTATGGATAAAAATTATACATTATCTTATGATTTATTTTATGGAGATTATTTATCCAATTTACTGCTAATTTTTATAAATACAAAAGGCAAAAGAGAAACTAAAATAGAACTATTAGAAGAAATCAATACTTTTGAGGAAAATAAAGATAGTATAGATCTTGGAAAACCTGAAATTAACTTATTAAATAATTTAATTAAAAAAAGAAAATTTAAAAGAGCTATCCTTTTATCTAAAGTTTATGATGTTATGTATAATAATCAGACTATAAAAAAAATTTACAGGAACTTAAATAACAATAGACGAAACAAACAATAAGCTATTACTTATATGCATGAATAAATCCCATATCATCAAAATCAAAGCTGAAACTACCATATTTTTTTATTTTAAAGCCTTCATTTTCCAATTTTTTAACTAAACTATTATACTCTTTCTTTACCATTTTAGAGTGGTGTTCAAAAATAATATCATTAAACATTGAAAGGTCAGAACCCTCAATTATCCCAAATTCACATCCTTCACAGTCCATTTTTAAAATATCTGGTTTTACATTATACTTTCTTAAAATATCAGCTATTGTAATAACATCCACATCATAAAAATGCTTTTGATTAACAGATGAGGTATAAACAGAAATGGAATCCATTAAATCAATGTTAATTTTACCTCGTTTATTAGAAACAGCACAATTAAAAAAATGGACTTTATCCTTAAGATTATCATTTAAAGAAGCATTTTTTAAAGCTAATTCATGGAGTTCAATAACTGGTTCAAAAGCAAAGACTTCAGCCCCATTACTTGCAAAAAATAAACTTGAATCACCAGCATTTGAACCAACATCAATAACAACACGACCATTAAAGTCTATACCAAAACTATCCCAATAACCTTCATGAAAACGCTCATAAAAGGAACCTATTGGAAGATTAAATTGATTATAAATCTTTATATCTTCCCAATTAATAATCTCTTTTGCTGATTCTATTTCATAAATAAAGTTAATCAATCCATCATAATCATTAACTCCACAAGCAAATGCATTCATTAATCTGTTTAAAGAAGAGGGATTTTTAATTGTTATTAATTGAGCGAAATCTTTAGATTTAACCGTGATTTCTTTTTTAAAACCTGCCTTAAAAAGTAAACATTCCACGGGATTATCTAAAAACTTAAAATAATCAAAAAAAGAGTAAATTTCCCCCATAGTTAAACATCACTAAAATTAATAAAAAAAATAAAATTCCTTAAAATAAAGGAATTATTCTACAGTAACACATTTTGCGAGATTTTTAGGTTGATCAGGGTTTAAATCTCTTTCAATAGCTACATAATATGAAAGTAATTGTAATGGAACAATATAAACTAATGGTGCAATAATATCATCAACTTCTGGATTAATAATAAATACATCATCAGATTTGGAAATTAAATCTTTATCATTAGAAGCCCCAATAGCTAAAACTTTTGCTCCACGAGATTTTACTTCCTCTAAATTACTCATAGTTTTTCTGTGGTTTTCTCCAGGTGGTAAAACAACAACTACAGGAATATCCTCATCAATTAAAGCTAAAGGACCATGTTTTAGCTCCCCTGCAGCATAACCCTCACCATGAATATAAGTAATTTCTTTAAGTTTTAAGGCACCTTCCAATGCAACAGGATAAGAGTAACCTCTTCCAATAAAGAAGAAATCATTAACATTCTCTCCATCTCTATTTACATTATATATTTTTGCTATTTCTTTAACAACATCTGCATCTTTTAATAATTCATCAATATAGGAAGGTACTTTATTTAATTTTTCTAATAACTCTTCATTTTTGCCCATTAATGCAGCAAATATATAAATAGCAGTAAGTTGACTTAAATATGTTTTAGTAGCAGCCACACCAATTTCAGGACCTGCTTGTGTTTGAATTACATATTTAGCACGTCTTGTCATTGAAGAACCAGCAACATTAACAATTCCTAAAGTTTGAGAAGATTCATTTGCAACATCAAGTGCTTTTAAGGTGTCAGCAGTCTCACCTGATTGTGAAATGAAAATAACCAAAGTATGTTCATTTAATGTGTTTGTTGAATATTTAAATTCAGATGCCAAAATAACATCTGTAGGAATTCCAGCTAGTGATTCAAGTAAATATTTACCAGTTAATGAAGCATGGTAAGATGTTCCACAAGCTACAAAACAAATACGATTAATATCTTCTAAATCATCAATAATTTTTTGGATATTATTTCTTTCAGTTAATGTGTTTCTAACAGCAGTAGCCTGTTCATTAATCTCTTTAATCATGAAATAATCATAACCTTCTTTTTCAGCCATTTCAGGAGTCCAGTCAATTGTTTCAACATCTTTATCAATTACATTACCATTTTCATCTTTAATTGTAACTCCATTTTCTTCTAAAATAACAAATTCTCCCCTTTCAGGATAAATGATATTATTAGCATATTTTAAAATAGCTGGAGAGTCAGATGCAACAAAATAACCATCTTCACCAAGACCAACAATTAAAGGGCTGTCTTTACGTGTAGCTACAATTTTATTAGGCTCATCCTTACTGATAACTGCCATTGCATAAGCACCATGAATGATTTCTGTTGTTTTTCTAACAGCTCCTTCAAGATTTAATCCTTCATCCATGAATTTTTGAACTAAATGAGGAATAACTTCAGTATCAGTATCAGATTTGAAAACATGACCTTCATTTTCAAGTTGTTCTTTAATTGAAGAGTAATTTTCAATAATACCATTGTGAACAACAGCTATTGCATTATCTTCATCTGTTTGAGGGTGAGAATTGATTTTACTTGGATCACCATGAGTAGCCCAACGTACATGAGCTATTCCATAACTTCCATCCATATCCCCTAAATCCAATTTAGAGTCAACTTCCTTAATTTTTCCTTTATCTTTTTTGATGTTAATATTTTCATCAAAAGTAGCTATTCCAATAGAGTCATATCCTCTGTATTCCAACTTTGAAATACAATCTAAGAGTATAGGTGCTACTTGTTCTTTATTTTTTAATATACAACCTACTATACCACACATTTAATGACACCTTAAAATTTAATCTTTTTTAATATTATGATATTTTTAGTTTATCATAATATAAATACATTAATAATAGCTTAAAAAAGAGAATAAAAAAGAAATTAAAAAAAATAGTTAATTGTAATTATAGATATCTTTATAAAGATTTACTACTTCGCCAATAATTAAAATTGCAGGAGTATTAATTTCTTTAGTTGAAATATCATCAAGAGTTCCAAAAATAACTCTTTCTTTAGGTAAAGTTCCACTTTCAATAACACAAACTGGAGTATCTGGAGCGCGATATTTCATAATTTCATTAGTGTTTTCCTTGATATTCCCAATACCCATCAAAATAATTAATGTGTCTGCAGTATAATCCCATTTAACTTGTTTTTCAGATTTTGTTGGATCTTCATGTCCAGTCACAATAGTAACAGAAGTAGCTAATGCTCTATGAGTTACAGGAAGACCTAATGAAGTTGGAGCTCCAATAGCTGATGTTACACCAGGAATAACCTCAAATTTAATATCATTTTCCATAAGTGCAAGAATTTCTTCTCCACCACGACCAAAAACAAATGGATCTCCACCTTTAAGGCGAACAACATTCTCATTTTCGCGAGCTTGAGCAATAATTAACTCATTAATCTCATCTTGAGTTTTATAATGTTCACCTGCTTTCTTACCAACATATATCCTTTTAGCTGATTTAGGAGCATGTTCTAAAATTTCTTCATTAGCTAAATAATCATATAAAACAACATCTGCTTTATTTAAAGCTTTAACTGCTTTTAAAGTGATTAAATCAGCATCTCCAGGACCTGCACCAATTAAATAAACTACCATCTAATCACTATAAAAATCCTTTAAAGAAGTTTAAACCATCAGTTGAACCTAAAATAGATTCACAAGCCCTTTCTGGATGAGGCATCATAGCACAAACTAAACCAGATTCATCACAAACACTTGTAATAGCTTCAAGTGAACCATTAGGGTTTTTATCTTTAAATTGTAAAACAATTTGATCTTGATCTTTTAATAAATCAATATCTTCTGTGTAAAATCTTCCTTCTGCATGAGCTATTGGAATTTGAACAGTTTCACCTTTCTTAAAGTTTTTAGTAAAAGGAGTTCTTGTAGTTCCAACTTTTAAATCCACCCATTCACAGTTAAATTTAGGATTCTCATTAGTGATGAAAACACCAGGAACAAGACCAATCTCACCTAAAATTTGAGCACCATTACATATTCCTAAAACAGGTTTTTCTTCTTTAACTAATTCTTTAATACCATCGATAACTGGAGTTATAGAAGCCATAGCTCCTGCTCTTAAATAATCCCCATAAGAAAAACCACCAGGAATCACAATACCATCAAAATCTGATAAATTTTCCTCATTCCACCAGACATACTCAGGAGTTGCTCCAGCGAGTTCAATAGCTTTAGCTACATCACGGTCACAATTAGTTCCAGGAAATCTAATTACACCAATTTTCATGAATAAATCTCCTTTAGTAATTATTGAATTCCACATGCACTATTTTGGGGAATAACAGTTATTTTATAATTGTGAATTACTGGATTACAAAGTAATCTTTCACAAATATCAACTACATTTTCACGAATAACTTCTCTATCTTCCCCTTCCATTTGGAATTTAATAATATCAATAGTTTTTGCATTTTTAACTTCATAACCAAGTAAATCAAGAGATCTTTCAATTGTAGTAGCCTCTGGATTTAACATACCATTTTTTAAAGAGATTTTAACTTCAATATCAAAAATCATTAAAAACACCTATAAACCATATTTGGATTTATCATCATCAGATAATACCCTGTTATAAACTTCTAAATAAGCATCCATTACTTCATCATCTTTTCCTTTTCTGAAAAGTTCTTTATCCATCATTTCTAAGGTTTCTTTATCCCATAACCTGCAGCTATCTGGACTGATTTCATCACCTAAAATGATGTTACCTTCTTCATCTCTACCAAATTCTATTTTAAAGTCGACTAAAATAATTCCAGCTTGATCAAAGAATTCACGAAGAGCATCATTGACTTTACCAGCAAGTTCAACAAGTATATCAATTTCATCTTGAGTAGCTATTCCTAATGCTTTAATAATAGAGTAATTTAACATAGGATCGTGGAACTCATCATCTTTATAATCCATTTGAACAATAGGAGGATCTAATTTAGTTCCATCTTCAATAGGATATTTACGAACTAAACTTCCAGTTGCAATATTTCTAACGATTACTTCAATTGGAATCATATCCAATTTTTGAGCAAGCATTACATTATTCTCTAAAAGTTCAATAAATTGAGTTTTAATTCCTTTACTTTCAAGGTATTGGAAAATTTTAGAAGAAATAACTGCATTTAAGCATCCTTTTTTATTCATAACTTCTTTTCTTTCTCCATCCCCAGCAGTCATGTCATCTCTAAACTCAATAATTACTTTATCCTCATCAGTAGTATTGTAAACACTTTTTACTTTACCACCGTTAATTAATTCTTTACGCTCCATGATATCATCATATAAAATTTAATAAATTATAAATATATTTTAGTTATATTATTATATAACTTTTTTAGTTGAAAATAATTAATTAACATTTTTTTTATTAATGAAATCCAGAAAAACCTTTGAAAAAGAACAATCGATAGATGATAAAATGGAATATAACTATAAAATAAGTATTATAATTCCAACATACAACCGTGAAAAATATTTAAAAAATCTTATTGACTCATTAATAGCTCAAACAATAGGATTTGATAATCTTGAGGTTATATTAGTTGATGATTGTTCTACAGATAACTCAAAATCAATTATAAAAAATTATGCTTCAAAGTATAATAATATAAAACCTATTTTTTTAGAAAAAAATACTGGAAATCCAAGTATTCCAAGAAATAAAGGTATTGAACATTCAACAAGCCCATATATTTTATTTATTGATGCTGATGACAATATATTGCCTGATTACTGTTCGACATTATATGAAACTGCAATTAATGAAAAAGCAGATGTTGTAAATTGCGAACATATCCGCAAAATGAAAAACAGCTATTTTATATTAAAAAGTATTGAAAAAATAGATAAAACTTTTATCGAAGAAAATGAAGATGATAAACTCTATTTAAGAGGTACTGTATGGGGAAATCTTTTTAAAAAATCTATAATCACTGAAAATCGTCTTAAATTCGAAGATACATTACTTGAAGACAGTGTTTTTGCAAAACAATGCTACATACACTCAGATAAAGTATTAAAAATGCCAAAATATTGCGGATATATTTATCAGGTCGACAATAATGAATCTTTAACTCATAATGTTAGTTTAACTGAATTTAACAAATTTATTGAAGGATTTGAAACCTTAAAAAATGTTTTAATTGACAATAAACTTGAAAATCATATTGTTGAAATGATGAATATCCATATTCCTATGCTATTTTTTATGTTTTTCAAGCTAAAAGTTAATAAAAAAGAAAAGAAAAGATGCCTTGAAAAGATTTACAAATTTGAAAAATCAATTAATGGCAAAATCACCTTAAAATCAAAACCACTTAACATACTTAATAATTATCTTTTAAAAGAACAATATTCAAAAGTAATGATAATATCACATATTTGCGGGTTAATTTATGAAAATCAACATGTGAAAAATTTCTTTTTTAAAAATTACAGTAATATAAAAGAAATAGAATTAAAAATATTAATGAAGGTTGAAAATGAAATTAAGAAAGTATGATGAAAAAGAATTAAAAAAACTACAGCAGATTGAATTAAAAATACTAAAAGAATTTATTTCAATTTGTGATAAACATTCTCTTGACTATTTTCTCTATGGAGGAACCAATTTAGGCGCTATAAGACACTCAGGATTTATTCCATGGGACGATGATATTGATGTAATCATGTTTAGAGATGATTATAACAAATTCCTTAAAATCAGCAGTGAAAGAGAAATGGGAGAATTTAAATTAATAAATTCAAATGTTTACGAAGATTACTTCCTCCAACATAGCAAATTAACCTTAAAAAACACAAAATTTGAAGAATGGTGGAACAAACAGGTTTCTTATGATGTTGGAATATTTATAGACATTTTCTGCTTGGATAATGTTCCAAATAACCCTAAAAAAAGAGATTTACATGTAAAAACAATCCGTTGTATAAATAAGGCTATTGGTGTAGCTACTTTAAAAGATATTGAATATAGAGGAAATATCAGCAGAAATATAAGTAAAATAATTCATAATCTCTTAAAAATTATCCATTTAAAACCTAAACACCTGCAGAAAATATCAAATAAGTTACTAACAAAATATAAAGAAGATAACTGTGATTTTGTCTGTGATATTTGTTCACTTAATTACACTCAAATATATGACAAAAAGGATTTCATTCCTCCAAAAAAAGTAAAATTTGAGGATATTGAAGCAAATATTCCTAACAACTCCGATAAAATACTAACACAGATTTATGGAGACTATATGCAAATGCCACCAGAAGATAAAAGGTACAATCATGCACCTGAAAAATTAGATTTTGGACCATACTAATAGCTTAAGCATTATTTATTTAAAATAAATTCAGCTAGTTCAAGATCAAAAGGATGGGTAATTTTAAAATTAGACTGTTCTCCTTCAAATAAATAAACATCTTCACCCCTTAAATTAAATAAAACCATTGCTTCATCTAATTTTTCAATTTCTTCCTCATTTAAATCATCATAAATCTTTTTATACTTAAAGATATTAAATGACTGAGGAGTTTGTGAATGTAAAAGCTCTTTTCTCAAAGGGACTGAATCCAGTTTATTTGGAGTTATACTTTTAAATATTACATCAGTTGCAGGAATTACAGGACTAGCTGCACCATACTCAATAGCATAATCAATACTTTTCTTAATTAAAAATGGTGAGGCAAAAATTCTTGCGGCATCATGAGTAACCATTACAGAGTCCTCATCTGCACCACATTCAATAGCATAATTGATAGAATTATTAATGGTGTCCTTGCGTTGAGCACCACCTTCAATAACAACTATTTTATCATTTTCCGGGAAATATTTTTCAATTAGTTCTTCTGTATAGTCTATGAAATCTTTTGGAGAAGAAACAATAATTTTATTAAAATCATCAACTTCCAAGAATTTTTCTATTGAATGGATTAAAATAGGCTTATTACCAACAGTTAAAAACTGTTTTGGACTGTCTGAGTTTAGTCTTTGTCCAATTCCACCAGCCAATATTGCAGCAAATATCAATAGAATCACCTATAAATTATCCCATAATTTAACAAAAGAAGTCTTAGGATTTTTATTTTCAATTATAACTTCATAAACAAAATCTACAATAGTGCTTTTAACATTTAAATCTTCAATTATATTTTTAAATATCGATACTGTATTTTTTCCTTCAAAAAGAACACCAGACTTATTTTCATCAATAATAATTCCTTGTCCATAAAGAGTGCCTAAAGTATGGTTTCTACTGACTGTTAATGTTGAAGCTGTGATAATATCTCCAAATCCACAGTAATCATCTACAGTATCTCGCATACCGCCCAATTTTTCTATAATATCTTTTGTTTCAATATAACTTTTAGAAAATATTGCAAATCTTGCATTATCATTAATATTCATTCCTTCAAAAATACCTTGAGAAATAGCTAAAATATTTTTGATAATACCGCAATATTCAGTCCCTATTACATCATTATTTGCATTAACTTTAAATTTATCAGATTCTAAAACATTTTTAACATCATTTAAATATTTTTCATTCTTACTAGCTATTGTAGATGCAGTAAACAATCCTTTCATCATTTCTGATGCAATATTGGGTCCTGAAAAAGCAACAGCAGGACGTCCAGTTTCTTCCCCAATAATAGTACTCATAGGTTTATATGAAGAAACTTCCAATCCTTTAGCAGTGTTAATTAAAATACAATCCTTTGAAATAATATCATTTAACTCAGCTGTAATAGATCTAACTGTTGAAGAAGGAATACATAAAAAAATCATTTCAACATTATTAAACTCTTTAAAATCATTAACTGCTCTAATATTAGGTCGTACTTTGATATTAGGATAATATTCATCATTATACCTTGTGTTATTAATTGCATCTGCAACAGATTTTCTTCTTGCATATAATAATACTTCATCAACATTTTCTGCAATCATTTGAGCCAATGCTGTTCCCATTGCCCCAGCTCCAACAACACCAACTTTAAAATCCAAAGTAACTACCTCATTAAATTAATAAAATTATAGGTTATACCCTAATTATCATCCATTTAAATATTAACAAAAATTAATTATATAAATATATTTATAAAAAATTAAACACAATATATTACCAAGGTGAAAAAATGAGTAAGGATGAGCGAAGCAGTGTTAATCCTTTTACAGGTAAAAGTCATTTAGATTTATTAGATGATGATAAATTTCTAAAAGACTGTTACAATGAATACTATAAAATGATTGAAGAATGGGAAATTCTTGATAATACAGATAATGGAAAACTAGTTTCTGAAATTTCATATAATCTGATAAAAGCTGTTGAAGAATATTTGGCTAAAATTGGAAGATCTGATTATACAAAAGATTATTATGACTGGGAATTTCATTTAGTTGCCAATGATACTGTAAATGCATTTTGTATGCCTGGAGGAAAAATAGTTATGTTTTCAGGCATGTTACCAATAGCACAAGATGCAAATAACATTGCTTTTATTTTAGGCCACGAAATGGCACATGCTCTACTTGACCATTCAAGAACAAGAATTAGTGCTCAAAATACAAAAGACACCTTGGCAAATGTTGCAAGAATAGGAAGTATTGGCCTCAGCCTATTTGGTCTTGGAGAGCTTGGAGCTATTACACGTGTAGCTACTGAAGTTGCAGATGTTGGGTCTGAATTCTTTTTAATGAAACCTTTTGGAAGACAACATGAATTAGAAGCTGATAAACTTGGAATGATGATTGTGCACTGGGCAGGTTATGATATAAGTAATATTCCTGAATTTTGGCAAAGAGTCAGTGCCCAAGGAGCAAACAATTTTGATTTCTTCTCAACACACCCTTCAGATGATAAAAGAATAGCTGCAATGAGAGAATTAATTGTTGAAATTGAAAATGGAAAAGATGTTATTAACACTCCAGTACTATCAGATGGTTCTTCCACAACCCAAATAAAAGTGAATAACACTTCAAATAACAGTCAAACATTCACACAGGACTCCCCTAAAAATCATGAAGAGTATACTAATTCTCCAGATATTATAGCTAGTGAAACTGAAACTATTAACCAAAAATCAGTCAGCAAATGTCCTAAATGCGGATTTGACATTTATCCTGAAGATAAATTTTGTATTAACTGTGGAGAAAAAATAAAAAAAGAAAAAAATGAAAATAACTTAAAATGTCCAACATGTGGAGGAATCGTGAAAAAAGAAGATAAATTCTGTTTTAATTGTGGAACTAAATTGAACTTCCAAATGAACTGTCCTAGCTGTGGTAAACCAATTAAAGCTAGTGATAAGTTCTGTGGTAACTGTGGAAGTAAAATCCAATCCTAAATTTATATTTTTAATAATAATTAAACAGTAAAACATCAATTATCTTCAATAAAAACCCACTGAATAGTTATCTATTTAATCATACTCATTTTTAAGTTCATAAACTGAACATAATACAATTTTTATATATGAAAAATAGTTAAAAAATAAAATCAAAAACTTAAAACTAATATATAATATATTAACATAATTAGGATTGTATAAAAATTATTAAAGGGTATCAAAATGTTAAAACCTATAGTTGCAATTACAAGACCTTTTGATAGAGCAAAAGCTGCTTGCGATATTGTTGAAGAATTAGGAGGTATTGCTTATCTATCACCTACTTTAGAACTGACTCCAGTAAATTCTGATTCTTTAAAGGAGTTAGTATCTATAAAAAGTGATTTAGATTGGATTGTATTTACATCTCCAACAACTATTGATGCAATTGAACAATTTTATCCAGATTTTCTTGATGATTTAAATTGTAAAATAGCTGTTATTGGTAGAAAAACAGCAGAAATAGCTGAGAATCATAATTTAAAAGTTGATTTGATTCCAAATAATTATACAGCAGAAGGTCTTATAGAAGAATTTACAAAACAAAACATTAAAAACCAAATTATTGGTGTTCCTAGAACTGCATCTGCTAGAGACACATTACCTAATGGATTGAAAGACCTTAATAATGAAGTCATAGTTGCAGAAGCTTATAAATCAATGTTTCCAGAAGATATTGTTAGAATTGAATATTTAATTGAAAAAATCTTTAAAAAAGAAATTGATGCTATTACTTTCACAAGCCCATTAACTGTTGAAAATCTCTTTAAAGTTGTTGAAAATAAAGAAGAAATAGCTGAAAAATTATCAAAAGATGTTTTAACAGTAGCTATCGGCCCAATAACTGGAAAAATCTTAGATAAATATAATGTTTCCCATATTTACCCAGAAACTTATACTGTGAAAGATATGATGGAATTATTATTTGATGAACTGGAGAAGTCTCAATGAATGAAAAAATCAGCATCATTTTACCCATTTTTAATGTTGGATCTCACCTAAAAGGAGGAATTGATTCCTTAATTAATCAAACTATTGGAAATGAGAATCTAGAAATAATAATGGTTGATGACTGTTCTACTGACGAATCTGGAAAAATTATTGATGAATATGATGAAAAATATGAATGTTGTAGGGCAATTCATTTAGAAAAAAATACTGGTGCAGCTAATGGTCCTAGAAACAGAGGAATTGAAGAATCTAGCGGCGATTACATAATGTTTCTAGATCCAGATGACAGATACACTCCTGACTGCTGTGAAAGATTATACGAAGAAATCAAAAAACATGATGCTGAAATTGCATTTGGAAGATTTAGACGTGTTTTCACATATGGTGAGAAAGTTCAAAAATCCTATTCTCCTTATTTAGATGATTTAGAAAAAAATTATCCAGATGAAACATTTGAAGATGCAAATCCACTAAATGTTTCTGATTTTATCTGGAACAACATATTGGAAAAAATACTCTATGGAAAAGATATAGAAAAAGAATATAAAAGGGATAAACCAATTGATGTTATTTATATTGATAACATTGAAGAAGAACCAGACATTTTAAAGATACCGCCTTCTGTTTGGACTAAATTATATAAAAGAGAGTTAATCATAGACAATAATATTCGTTTTCCACCATATGTTTGTGGCGATGACATGTCTTTTGCCCTTGAAACTTTTTTAAAAGCAAAAGGTATCGTATTTTTAAATAATTTCATCTGTTATGATTATTATATTCGCGATTTGCCAGACGATAAATCTATTACAAATAATGTAAATGTACGTTTCTTAGGAGATTTAATGGATGCTTATACTTACTGTAGAAATCTAACAGAAAACTTTTCCCCAGATATTCAAACTGTTTCCGTTACTCCACATTTATTGTACTGGATGAATACATGGAAAAATTCTCCTTTCACTAAAGAAGAAAATAAATTGCTTCTTGAAAAAGTTAATAATCTTAAAAAAATCCATAAATCTTCAATGAAAACAAAATTAATTTTATCAGCAATGACTAAAATGCTTGAAACTTCCATTAACACTAAAAAAGAGTGAAAAAATGAAATTTAAATATGTTGTTGTAGGTGCTGGGCTTTCTGGTCTTACAATAGCTGAAAGAATAGCTAATGAACTTGATGAAGAAGTTTTAATAATAGAAAAAAGGCCACATATTGGTGGAAATATATATGATTCCTATAAAGAAGGCATTTTAATCCAGAATTATGGGCCTCACATATTCCATACCAAAGATAAAGAAGTTTATGAGTACCTTTCACAGTTCACTGAATGGCACGAATATGTTCATAGAGTTTTAAGTTATGTTGATGGTAAACTTGTCCCAATGCCAATTTGCATTGATACTTTAAACAAACTATATGATCTTGATTTAGATGAAGAATCTATGAAAGAATATATTGCTAATGTTAAAGAAGACATTGGTGAAATAAAGTCAAGTGAAGATGTTGTACTTAAAAATGCTGGTCGTGACATCTATGAGAAGCTTTTCAAAAATTATACTGAAAAACAGTGGGGAACATCAGCAGCTAATCTTGATTCATCTGTAATTTCACGTATTCCCTTTAGATTTAATCATGACACAAGGTATTTTGAAGATAAATATCAGGGAATGCCAAAAGAAGGTTATACAAAGATGTGCGAAAATATGATTAAAAATAATAAAATACACATCATTTTAAATACTGATTATAAAGAGGTTATTGATGATATAGAATATGAAAAATTAATTTATACTGGTCCTATTGACTATTTCTATGACAATAAATTTGGTAAATTATTATATCGTTCTTTAAAATTTGTAACAGAAACTCATGATTTATATTCTTATCAGGAAGTTGCTGTTGTTAATTACCCAAATGACCATGATTTTACAAGAATCACAGAATTTAAAAAACTTACGGGTCAAGAATATCCAAATAAAACAATAATCATGAAAGAATATCCTGGATTTGATGATGAACCCTGTTATCCTTATCCTACAGAAGAATATAAAAATAAATTTAAACAATATAAAAAATTAATGGATAAAGAAAATGATGTTATCTTTATTGGACGTTTAGCTGAATATAAATATTATAATATGGATTTAGTTGTTAAATCTGCTCTTAATGCATTTAAAAATAAAATCAAGGAATAAATATTATGAATAAACAGAAAAATAGAATAATAATTTGGCCTCAATATTTTGATAAAAATTTAAGCCACTCTGAAGGTCGTAAAGTATCTCTTGAGTATGCTATTAATGAACCAACAGTAAATGATATTTCCAGAGCTCTTAAAAGACTTCAAATTCCAAATATAATTCATAATGAAAAGGCATACCCTGGAAAATGGTATGAAAAGTCTGGTTGTATTTTAGCTGAAAGTGATCAAAATAAACTTCAACTTTTAAAAGAAATTGGTTTAAAACTCAAAGAGATAAAATGATAACAACTGAATTACCTAAAGAAATGTCAGAGCTCTATAAAAAAGCTCAGGAATTAATAGATAAATCCCGAACTATCAAAATTTATACACATATTGATTGTGATGGAATTTCTGCTGGTGCAATTCTTTCAACATTGCTTGATCGTTTAAATAAGCCTCATGAAATTGAATTTGTTAATTTAGATGTTTTAGATAATGTAAAATTAGAACATGATTTAACAATATTTTCTGATTTAGGTTCTGGTCAACCAGTAGACAAGTATGCAACACCAGACACCAATATTTTAGTTTTAGACCATCACCCTCCTTTAAGAAACCTTAACTATGGTGATGATAAACTTTATGATTACATAGAAATTAACCCACTTCACCATGGAATTGAAGGATCATACTATGTTTGTGGTGGTGGATTATGCTATTTCCTAGCTAAAGAATATGGATATAAAGATTTAAGTTGGATTGGTGTTCTTTCAGCTATTGGAGATATGCAAAATTCAAGAACTGGAAAATTGGAAGGTTTAAATAAATCTATTTTGCAAGATGCCATTGATGAAGGTTATGTAAAACTTATTGAAAACGATATAAACCTTTATGGAAGAAAAACAAGACCAGTATTTGTAGCTCTTTCTTATTTTAGTGATGTTAATTTACCACTTACAAATAATCAAAATGAAACACTTGCTGTATTAGATTCTATTGGTGTTAAAAACAAAGATAAACCTTTATCACTCTTAACACATGATGAAAAAGGTAAAATATTCAACAAACTTGTGGAGATGTTATCTAAAGCTCTTCCACCAAATTATGTGCAGTATATTCCAAAACTTCTTATTGGAGATTCCTATGATTTCACTCATGAAGATTCAGCAAGTTTTTTAAGTGATGCATCTGAATTTTCATCTGCTGTAAATGCATGTGGTAGAAATAAAGAAGAAAAAGTAGCACTTGGAATTCTAAAAGGTGATAGGGGAGAAACTCTTGATTTGCTTGAAGCGGTCAGTAAAGAACATAAAATTAACCTTGCAAAGGCTATTGAAAAAATTGGAGAAAATGGAAATATCATTGAATTAGATAACCTTCAATACTTTGATGGTGGAGATATAAAACCTGAAATTGTTGGTACAGTAGCTGGAATGGTTTTAGGATATTGTAACTGGAAAAAACCAATTATTGGATTTACAAAAACTGATGATAACAATTTAAAAATTTCTTTGAGGTGTTCTAAACTTCTTGCTTATGCTGGAATTCATTTTGGTAATATAATTCGTGAAGTTGCTCAGGAATTAGGTGGTACTGGTGGTGGTCACTCAGTAGCTTGTGGTGCATACATTAGTGCAGATAAAAAAGAGGAATTTATTCAAAATTTCAATGAAAGAATAGATGGTTTAATAGATTAAATAAATTTAATATAAATTAGATACTAAAAGTAGGAGAAGATTTCATGATGAAAGCATTTAAAAAAAGAGGGGCTTTAACACATTTTCAAATTTTAAGTGAAATATCCAAACAAGACCCTCATTTAAAACAAAAAGATTTAGCAAATACTCTTGGAATTACAATTCAGGCAGTTTCTGAAAACATTAAAACTTTAATTGAAGAAGGATATATTACCTCAAAAGATGGTAGATCCCCTTATAAAATTACTCAAAAAGGAATTGAAAAGGTTAAAAAAGATGCTATCAATCTTAGAAGGTATTCAGATTCCGTTCTTGAAACAATGAATCATTTTAAAACTGTTTGGCCTGCAATAGCTAATGAAAAACTCAAAGAAGGTGAAAAAGTAGGAGTATATATGGATGATGGAGTATTATATGCTGGAAAAGTTGAAGCTAGTGCAACTGGAACTGTATTAAAAAATGCTTCCAAATACCATGATGTTCCTTTAGGAGGACTAAATGGAACTATTGAAATGAATGTTGGAGAAGCAATAATCATCACCATACCTAATATAAAAGATGGTGGGTCTAGAGCAACAGATTTAGAATTAATTAAAAGAGTTTATGAAAATGGAACCCAACATGGCTCTAAAATTGACAGAGTAGCTACTGTTGGTACTGTTGCACGTTCTGTTGCATACCAATTAGACATCCCTATCAGCATTGAATTTGCAGCTGCTCAGGCAACAGCTAATGCTGCACGTAAAGGATTAAATATTTTAGCATTATCTGTAGGTGAAATGACTAAAGCATTTGTTCGTGAGCTTGAAGAAGAAAAAATCAAATATAATATTATTGATGGTAAGAAATAATCATTCATTATCCTTAACCATCTTCAATAGAGCACCAGCTATTTCTAAAGGAGTATAATCTTTCTTCATGATTTCCTTAATTACTTTATTATACTCTTTTAAATCATCTTTTTTAATGGAATTAATAATATTATCTGCAATCTGTTTATTCCTAATCCTTTCAAGTTCTTTAAATGAAGGTACTTTTTTTCTTTTAATTTTAGATTTTGTAACACTATTTATAGTTTTAAGAGCATGCATTTCTTTAAAATCAACTAAAGTGAATGCATAACCTCTATTTCCAGCTCTTCCAGTTCTTCCAATTCTATGAACATAATATTCTGGATTTTGAGGGACATCATAGTTGAATACCACTTCTACATTTGGTACATCAATTCCACGTGCAGCAACATCTGTAGCTACAAGAATAGAAATATTTCCATTTCTAAATTTATTCATTACTTTATCACGGATAACCTGTTTCATATCACCATGAATACCATCTACAGAGTATCCCCTCCTAGACAAATCACGAACAACCAAATCCACTCTCTTTTTAGTGTTACAGAATATTAAACATAATTTAAAATCATAAATATCAATTAAACGTGTAACTGTGTCAATTTTATCTCTAAATCGAGTTTCAAAATAACATTCATTAATTTCAGGTACAGTTAACTGTTTTTGAGAAATTTTTAAATGTTTAGGATTGTTCTGATAGAATTTGGTAATTTTACGAATAGGTTTAGGCATTGTTGCTGAAAATAATAAAGTTTGCCTTTGTTTAGGAGTATGTTTTAAGATTGTTTCAATATCATCCCTAAAACCCATATTTAACATTTCATCTGCTTCATCTAAAACTACTGTCTCAATACCAATTAAATCTAAGGTTCCTCTGTCAATATGATCCATTACACGGCCAGGAGTTCCTACAACAACATGAACCCCTTTATTTAACACTCTGATTTGACGTCCGATAGGCTGACCACCATATACTGGTAAAATCTTTAAATTTTTAATATGTGAACCTACCTTTTTTATCTCTCCAGCTACTTGAATGCATAATTCCCTTGTTGGACATAATATAATAGCTTGAGGAGATTTATCTTTAATAAAAATCTTTTGAAGCAAAGGAACTGCAAAAGCAACAGTTTTACCAGACCCAGTTTGTGCTTGACCTATGATATCTTTTCCTTTTAAAGCTTCAGGAATTGTGAGAGCTTGAATAGGACTTGGTCTTTTAAATCCCATATCTGTTAGAGCTTTTTTAATTTTATTAGATATATTAAAATCATCAAATGTTGTAACTGTCATAAAATCATCAAAAATAATACTTTTAACTAAATAATATCTGTTTTTAGTTTTATTTAAATTTTTAAGAAATTTTAAAGCTATAATGTAAGTTTTTTCTATAAATATAGTAATTCTAATAAATATAAAAAATTAATTTGTACTGAAAAATTAATGGCAAAATATGTATATTTTAATAATTTCAAAATAAGAAATATGAAGAATAAAATAATTACAGATAACATAGAAAACCTTGATATTAAATGGCATCCTCAAATAAAAGGTGTTCAAATTATTAATGGAAAAAACAATTTCCCCATTAGCTGGTTAAATCAGCAAGGATATTGCGAATATCAGATATATCTTCAATACTTAAAAGGTATAAAAGTAGGTCAAACTAGAGCAATGAAAGAAGGAAGTAAAGAACATGAAGATTTAGAAGATAAATTTAAAGAAACAGCAAAACCTACAACCTTTAATGAAGCTATTGAAACATCCAAAGAAGAAGCAAGCCTTACAAGAGAAATGTTTGTAATTTCACCAAAATACGGGATAAGAGGATATATTGATGAAATTTGGATGACTCCTGATGAATTTATAATCATTGATGACAAACCAGGACACACTGCATATCCTTCAACAATAAATCAGGTAAGAGCATATTGTCTTGCCCTAAAAGATATGCTTCCAAATGATACAAGAAAAATCAAAGGAGCACTACGCCAAAGAGGTACCAACAATATCTTTTGGAGTGAAGATTTTGATGAAGATGTTGAAAAATCAATAAAATATACAATAGAAAGAATGGATAGTCTTTTTAAAGGAGAAAAACCTTTCATTCCAACAAAAAACAAAAATAAATGTAAAAGCTGTAGATATCAAAGTTACTGTGAACATTTCTAGATAACAATGATAAATAGTAACTCACATCCTTGTTATTTTAGAATAAATAAAAAAAAGAAAAAATTAGTAAGAATATTTTGCAAAAATCTAATATTCCGGAACTTCCTCTTCAATAACAACAGTTTTAGTTATTACATTGAATAATCTGTCCCCTTTTCTAATTATCTTACCAATAGCCCAATCAAAAATTATTGGAATCCAAAAAATTTTAGTTAAATTACGTACAATAGCTTGAGCCCAATTAATAGGATGTCCATTATAGGATCTAACTTCTAGATACATTAAAGCTTTACCAACAGTTGCTCCTTTAATTTTTTCACATAAAACAAAGTAAATCATACATACTACTGGAACAACAAATGGGAAATAACTGTAAATAGTAAACATACTTAATGGATTTGCTACTAAAGATAAGAAAAATGATATAATCCACATAAATGCTGAAACAACAAAGAAATCAGCAATATATGCAACAATTCTTCTTGAAAATATACTTGCCATAAAAATCACCATTAACAAACTCTAGGAACAGGATCAGCTATTGGAGCTTCAAGAATTCTTTCACCACCAATTGGTGTTTGGACAATTACATAATCTCCTTCAACAACTTCACCAATAATAGCTGCATTTTCACCATATTTTTCACTGCGTATAGCTTCTAATGTTTCTTCAGCCAAATCAGCTTTAACACCCATTACAACTTTTCCTTCATTAGCTACTTCAAATGGATCAATACCTAACATTTCAGATACTGCATGTACCTCCTCTTTAATAGGAATAGCTTCCTGTTGGAGTAGAATACCATTTCCTGATTTTGATGCCATTTCATTAATTGCATTTGCAAAACCACCACGAGTAGGGTCTTTCATAGCTGTAACTCCTCCAACATCTAATGCTTTTTTAATTACATTCCACATCGGAGCTACATCAGATTTTAAATCAGTTTCAAAACCAAAACCTTCTCTAAAAGACATTAAACTCATTCCATGATCACCAATAGAACCAGTGACAATAATCTTATCACCAACTTCTAAGGTTGAATCCCTAATGATTTCGCCTTTTTTAGCTATTCCGATACCTGTAGTAACCATAACGATACCATCTAACTTATCTTGTTGCATAACTTTAGTATCACCAGTTACAACAGCAACATCCACTTCTTGACAGGTTTCATCTAAAGATTTTATAATTCTATCAAGATCATCTATTGGGAATCCTTCCTGCATAATAATTGCATTAGAAATAGCTAGTGGTTTAGCCCCCATTACTGAAACATCATTTATTGTTCCTGCAGCAGAAATTCTTCCAATATCTCCACCTGGGAAAAATAAAGGGTCAACTGTATGACCATCTGTAGTAACTACAAGTTCATAATCTCCAAGAGGAATGGTAGCTCCATCATCTAAATCATCTAGGCTAACACCACCATTTACACTTTTTTTAGTGATATTATCTAGAATTGTTTTAGAGATTAGATTTGCCATCACTTCTCCACCAGCTCCGTGATTCATACCAATTTTATCGTCTGACATTCTATCTCCTAAAATATAAAATTATTAATATAAAATTAATTATGTAAAAAGACCTATATTAATTTAGTTGGTAATTAGTAAAATCAAATGCAAAAAAATAGATACTACTTTATTTTCATTATATTCTATAGAAAAAAAATAACAATATAAATTTTATAAATATCTGAAGATAAGGATTGTTAGTAATCCGCTAATTAATAGTGCAAGTCCTCCACCAGTATTATTCATAAAAAGAATAATAAACAACATCTTAACATTTCATTAAAAAAAAAAGAATATTGTTATCAGAAACATGATATTTTTTTTAGTAAAAAGTACTTATTGTCAATATTAATGTTCCAGATAAAAATATGATAACTGCCAATATAACTTTTAAATCAAAATTTTTAATTTTTACAGATGCAGGTAAACAGAATATTAATGGGAAAAGGATTAAAAGTGGAATGTAATACCTTGCATAAACTCCAAGTAACATATCTAATTTATTGTAACCTACAGATGCCCAACTTAAATATTGTATGAATAATATCCCTATATAAATTAAAAATACTATTATTCCTATTTTTAATCTATTTTTATTGTTAAGACTAATTTCATGCGGATAAATAAAGCAAAACATTGAAAAGAAAATAAGATATAATATGCTTAGAACTGGTGATGTGTAAATCCATTGCATAAAAGAGAATCTAAATAAATCAGTTACCATTTCAGGAATTAAATTAGCACTCTGTAAAAAGAAAGTGAGTGCATTAAGAGGATTATTTATCATATAATTTATCTGACCTTCAGGACTTACATTAGCTTGAATAAAATGAATTTGTCTGAAAGTATTTTCAAGTTGAGGAGAAGCATAAAAAAGACTATAAGCCATACTAATAATCATTATACCAATAGGAATACCTCTTGATACAAGGAATACTTTTTTAGAATCAAATTTTTCTCTTGGAATTAAAAATATGAAAAATGCAAATAAACCATAAGGAAATTTAAAAAAACTTACCAACAATATTGAAATAAAAAAAAATGCCATATCTTTATTGTTAATTAATGAAGAAGTTTTATACATGTAAATGAAATATCCTATAGATAATATGCAAAAACTATATACAAATCCATCTACATTAAAAGAAGCTGCCTGATATACACTCATAGGCAAACAGCTTATAACTAGCAATGCCATTTTATAATTAGGAGATTTTTTAATACCTATTGCACAAATTCCCGCATACAGGAATAAATTAAATAAACGACCAAGCCACATGGCCCAAATCACACTTAAATCCAATAATTTTGCTAGTAAAATACCAAATCCTGAAAGAATATAACCATAAAAAGGATTTTGAGGAAAACCAGCATCATAAAATGTTTTCGTATTGTTTATCGGATCCTGATAAAAATCATTATCTACAATAGTCTGCCCCATATTATTCTGTAATTGATAAACAAGATCAGAAACAACATAACCTTCTTTTTGATATTCAGGAATCAAAATTCCTAAAGAAGTCATATCACTTCGTGCAAAGTGCTCATTTTCATCAATACTAATTAATGTGGGTGTTGTAACAACTGTCAGTATTCCAAAAATCAATATTATAACAAATGCTACTTTATGAAGTTCATTTTTATGTTTAAAAGAATAAATAATAGCTATTAAACCAGCAATAAACAATACAGTTAATAATATGATTTCTGCTTTAGGAAAAGTATAATTTTCTACTTTAAAAAATGTAAACATGAAAAATAATAAACTTAAAGCAAATACTAAAATATATTTTTTATTTTTCAATATACTATTAAAAATAGTTTGAATATATTTATTAAAAATTTCACACATCTCATTCATATAAATAATGATAGTAAATAATAATATAAATATAATTATATATTCATCAATAATCTCTTTTTAATGATATCCTACACATGATTAAAAAGTTATCCACTTAAATATAGCAATTAACTCAAATAATATTTATATACTCCCATAATAACCTGAAAGCCATATATAATTATTTTTTTATAATTATTGGAACTAAACATTTGATATATTAAATTTAATATGAAATTATTATACCAAAATAATGATAAGAAAAATAGTAAATATAAAAAATAGTTATTAAAATATTAAAAAAAGAGAAAAAAAAGTAAAGAATTTATTCTTTGATTAAAATTCCGTTAATAACACCATCTTGACCAGGTCTAGAGGTAACTTTTGCATTTCCTTTAGAAGTTTCTACAATAGCACCTTTGGTAATGATATTCCTTCTTACGTAGTTTGGGTTTGCACTGTTTTCAATTACACCAATAATGTCAACTACTTCAGTGGTGTTATCATCAGGGTTAGTTACATTGATTTTGTTACCAGTAGATAATCTGAGTTTTTCGTTTCCACCACGGGTTCTGATTTTTTTCAATCTTTTTTCATCTACTCTAGTTTCTGCTGGTTCTCTACCTAATTCAGATTTCCTTTTTCCACGGTTAGCTCTAAGTCTAGCACCAGATGGACTTCTTGTTGATTTTCCTTGAGAAATTGCCATTATTTCACCTTAATAATAATTTTATATATAATTAATTAGTAATCGCAAAACATCAAAACTCTTTCATTTAAATTACTAGCAAGAATATGTAATTTAAATCATGAGAGCAAAAAAGAGCTTTAATGAATAATGATAATTAAATATATTTAACTTTCTAATATAAAAAGATATGGTTTTTTAAAAGTTAAACTAAAGTTATTTATTATTTATTCTTTTTTCATATTTAAATGATAATACAAGAATATTAAATAAAAATCTATCTTAATTAAATTAATTTATAGAAAGCAACTAAACTTTAAAAGTAATTAAGACAAATATTATATTATTATATAAAATTATAGGTGATACTGTGGAAAATTTTAGTGAATGGTTCCATGATATTTTAGAAAAAGCAAATATAACCGATTCAAGATATCCAATTAAAGGAATGGCAATTTGGATGCCTTATGGATTTCAAATAAGGAAATATACATTAGAAGTCTTAAAAGAGTTAATGGATCAAGAATGTGATGAAGTTTTATTCCCTATGTTAATTCCTGAAGAAGAACTAGCTAAAGAAGGAATTCATGTTAAAGGATTTGAAGATGAAGTATACTGGGTAACTCAAGGCGGACAAAAAGAATTAAACGAAAAATTAGCTTTAAGACCAACCAGTGAAACCTCAATGTATCCAATGTACTCCTTATGGATTAGATCACATATTGACCTTCCAATCAAATATTATCAGATAGTTAACACATTTAGATATGAAACTAAACACACCAGACCTCTTATAAGAGTTCGTGAGATTACAACTTTTAAAGAAGCTCATACTGCTCATGCAACTAAAGAAGAATGTGATGAACAGGTTAATACCTTTGTTGAATTATATAAAGATTTCTTTGATTATTTAGGAATTCCATATCTTATAAGTAAAAGACCAGAATGGGACAAATTCCCAGGTGCAGACTACACAATGGCTTTTGACACCATTATGCCTGATGGAAAAACCTTGCAGATTGGTACAGTGCACAATTTAGGTCAAACTTTTGCAAAAACCTTTGATATTACCTTTGAAGATAAAGATGGTGAACATAAATTAGTTTATCAAAGCTGTGCAGGTCTTTCTGACCGTGTAATTGCAGCTTTTATTGCTGTTCATGGAGATGAAAAAGGATTAAAACTTCCAGCAATAGCTGCACCAGACCATATTACTATTATACCAATCTTATTTAAAGAAGGTAAAGAAGAAGTTATTGCAAAATGTATGGAGCTTAAAGAGTTATTTGAAGATGCAGGACTACGTGTAAATATTGATGACAGAGATATTAGACCGGGTAAAAAATTCTTTGATTGGGAACTTAAAGGAACACCATTAAAACTTGAAATTGGACCAAGAGATCTCAAAAATAATAAAACAATAGCTATGAGAAGAGATGAACTTGAAAAAATAGAGCTTGATTTAGATGACAGTCTTCTCGACAAGGTTCTAGATTTACTTGAAGATTATGATGATAATCTATATGAAACCTCTTGGGATTTCCTTGAAGAACATGTTAAATTCACAGAAAACATTGATGAAGTTAAAGACTTAATTGAATCTGGAAATGTAGTGTCCTTTAACTGGTGTGGAGATGAAGCATGCGGTAAAGCTATTGAAGAAGAAACAGGCTACGACATTTTAGGAATCCAAGAAGAAATCACAGATAGTGATGCTAAATGTATCCATAGTGGAGAACCAGCAAAATATGTTGCAATAATGGCTAAAACTTACTAGAGGTTGTTATAATGGATGAAATTTATGGAATAATACCTGTAAGCAGGTTTAAAGAATGTAAAACAAGATTATCTCCATTTTTAAATGAAGAAGAAAGGGAAAACCTCTTGAAAGTAATGCTTAAAGATGTGACTGAATCTGTAGCTAAATATGTTGACAATATTATCATTATTAGTGCTGATGACGATGTTTTAAACTATGGTAAAAGTTTAAACCTTAAAACATTAAAAGAAAATGAAAATTCAAACTTAAATAAAGCACTAAAACAGGCTATGGATTACTGCAAATCAAAAGCTAAAAAAGTAATAATTTTACCTTCTGATGTTCCTTTAATTGGAAAAACAAATATTAAAATGCTAATTGATTCAAGCAAATCTTTAGATTTTATTATTGTTCCATCTAAAGGCGGAGGAACTAATGCAATTATTATGAAACCAGGAGCTATTAGAACTAAATTTGGTGATTTCAGTTATAAAGAACATGTAAATGCTGCAGATAGAAAAAATCTTAATCCTCAAGTCCATGATTCTTTCTTCATGGCATTAGATGTTAATACAACTGAAGATTTAGGAGAAATAATGGTTCATGGTGAAAATACCAACACCAGAAAATACTTAAAAGAATTAAAAATCAATGTTGAATCTGTTCATGGCAGTGAAAGATTAAAAGTAACAAGAGGTTAACTGATGATTGCAATGTCCATAGCTGGGGTGGATCCTTCAGGAGGTGCAGGTGTTTTTGCTGATTTAAAAACATTCCAAGCTCTTGGTGTTTATGGAACAGGAGTTGTAACTGCACTTACTGCACAGAATCCCTATAACATGTTTTCTTTAAAAGCAATTGATAGCAACTATGTAGCTGAACAGATTGATGCAGTCTTAGATAGCTATGAAATTGAATATATTAAAACAGGAATGCTTTATTCAAAAGAAATAATTAAAACAGTATCACAAAAAATTAAAGAATACAATTTAAAAGCTATTGTAGATCCAGTTATGGTTGCAACATCTGGAGGTAATTTATCTAAAGATGAAACTGCAGAATCTTTAAAAAGATATTTACTTCCAAATTCTTTTTTTACAACACCCAATGTAGATGAAGCAGAAAAACTAAGTGGAATCAAAATAACAAATGAAGAAAATGCAATAAAGGCTTCAGAAAAATTACAGAAAATATGCAACAATATGATTACTGGAGGTCATCTTCAAGGAAACAATATCATAAACATCGATGGTGAAATAACCATTAAAAAACAAAAACTATTAAAATCTGAAAATCTTCATGGAAGCGGTTGTAACTTCTCAGCTGCAATAACAGCTTATTTAACAAAAAAAGATAGCTTAAATGAAGCTATTTCAAAATCATTAGATTATACTTATGAAAGTATAAAAAATGGAAATTATGGGACCTTAATCCCATACATCTAATTCTTCAACAACTTCATTTACTAATTTTATAAATTCTGGTGATTCTCTTTTTCTAATACGAGGTAAATCCACATTTACCACTTTTTTAATCTTACCAGGATTTCTGCTCATTATAACAATTTCATCAGCAAGGAAAACTGCCTCATCTACATCATGAGTAACAAATACAATTGTATTATCAAATCTTTCCCAAACTCCAATTAATTGTTCTTGAAGTTTATGCCTATTTTGCATGTCCAAAGCAGAAAAAGGTTCATCCATAAGTAAAATAGGAGTATGTTTAAGTAAAGACCTAATAATAGCTACTCTTTGTTTCATACCTCCAGAAAGTTCATGAGGATAATTATCTTTAAATTCAATTAATCCTACTCTTTCAAGATATCTCTCAGCAGTTTTAAGATTTTCCTCTTTTGAAGCTTTACCAGAAATATTAAGACCAAACATTACATTATCCAATACAGTTAACCATGGGAAAAGAGAATACTGTTGGAAAATAACAGCCCTATCTCCAGAAGGACCTTTAACAATTTCCCCATCTGCAATGATTTCTCCAGAAGAAGGTTTATCCAAACCAGCTATTAAACGTAAAAGAGTTGTTTTACCACAACCTGATGGTCCTAAAAGACAGACAAACTTACCATCATCAATGTTTAAATTAATATCTTCCAAAACAGATAATTCATCATGTTTAAAAGATTTATTTATATTTTTAATTTCAATCGCCATTGAATTAACCTCCATCTACCAGAATATTTTGTCTTGAACATATCCAAAGATAAAGTCAAGAATTAAACCGATAATACCGATAGTTAACATTCCTACTACTGTTGTTCCAGTATCAAAAAGATTTGTAGCAGTTAAAATCATGTATCCTAATCCACTACTTGAACCAATCATTTCTGCTGAAATAGTACACATTAAAGCTATTCCAATACCTACTTTAAGACCAGAAACAATGTATGGTATAGCAGATGGCAAAATAACCTGTTTTAAGATAACTCCATCAGTAGCCCCTAATGTTTGAGCTGATTCAATTAATACCTTATCAGTTCTTTTAACACCATCAATAGTATAAATTAAAATTGGGAAAACACAACCCATAAAGATAATAAATACAGCAGGAACAGTTCCAATACCAAACCATAAAATTGAAAACGGAATCCAAGCAACTGGTGGAATTGGTCTTAAGATACTAATAACAAAAGTACAAATATCTTCTAATCTTTTATACCAACCAAGTAAAATTCCAAGAGGAATAGCTACAATAGCTGCAATGAATATACCGGCAAATACCTTAAATAATGTGTCAAATGCATCTCTAAATAATTCACCAGATATTATTAAATTCCATGCAGAAAAACAAACCTCTACTGGACTAGGCAGTATATAAGGATCAACTAAATTAAAAACAGCAGTTATCAAATACCAAACAATAATAATAAAGATTGGTAAAATCACTGGTGTAAATTTATTTTTATACAATTATATCACATACTTTTAATTAATTTAATATAATAATAGTATTAAATTGTAAAAAAAACTATATAAATCTTTATAAAGAATTTTAAGTTAAAAAATAAAAAAAAGATAAGAAAGATAACTTAAGATTCAATTGATTCTACTTTATCTCTCTCATTTAAAATAGATTTTGTACTTAGAGCTCCTAAAAGCATTGTAGATAAATTATGAACTGTAGATGAAAATGCAGGAGTTATTGCACCGCATACTCCAAGAAGGATTAATCCACCATTAATTGCAACAATTCTTTGGTAGTTACTGTTAATCCTATCTAACATTCCAGTACTTAATTTTCTAAGTGTAATTAAATCATATAAATTATCAGACAATAAAGAGATATCTGCAACTTCTCTTGCAATGTCTGATGAATTTTTCATAGAAACTGAAACATCTGCAGTAGCTAATGCTGGAGAATCATTAATTCCATCACCAACCATTATAACAGTTTTATTTTCTGCTTTTAATTCTTTGATGATTCTAGCTTTATCCTCTGGTAGAACTTGGGATTTATAATCGGTAATTCCTAAAGCTTCAGCACTTGCTCTTGCACCATTTTCGCTGTCACCTGTAAGCATTACAACATTTTCAATTCCTAAAGATTTAAGTTCACTAATGACTTCTTTAGCTTCATCCCTTACAGGATCTTCAATACAAATTACTCCTTCAATTTTACCATCAAGTGCAAAGTAAACAACAGAATATTTTTCAGCCTTCTCATTGATGATTTTTTCTTGCTCAGGACTTACTTCAATTTTTTCATCATCAAATAAAAAGTGCTTACTGCCAATTACTGCACGTTTACCTTCATAGCTAGTTGCAATACCATGAGCTACTATATATTCCACTTCACTATGGTCTTCACTGTGAGTTAATCCTTCTTCCTCAGCCTGTTTAACAATAGCTTTTGCAATACTGTGAGCAAAGTGCTCTTCAATACATGCAGCCATTCTAAGGACTTCATCACGTGAATAATCACCAAGAGGTATTACATCCACAACTTTTGGAGTTGCATTTGTTAAAGTACCTGTTTTATCAAATACAATTGTGTCTGCAATTGCATATTTTTCAAGGAATTTTCCACCTTTTACCATCATTCTATTGTCAGAAGCTTCACGCATTGCAGAGATAATAGATAATGGTGTTGTTAATTTAATTGCACATGAAAAATCAACCATCAAAACAGATAATGCTTTTGTAGAATTTCTAGTTAACAGATATGTAATAGCTGTTGTAAGAAAACTATATGGAACAATAGAGTCAGCTAACTGCTCAGCTTTACTTTGAGCATCTGCTTTTAACTCTTCGGAGTTCTCAATAAGATCAATAATTTTATTTAATCTTGTTTCTTTATTAACAGAATAAACTTCAATTATTAGATTACCTTCTTCAACAACAGTTCCTGCATGGACAGTTTTGCCCAGTGTTTTAAATACAGCTAATGGCTCTCCAGTCATAGAAGATTCATTAACCATCCCTTCACCTTCAACAACTTTTCCATCTACAGGAATTACATCACCCATATGTATTTTAATGCGATCTCCTTTTTTGATTTCACTAGCTGGATGAGATATTTCTGTTTGATTACCATCTTCATCCTCACAAACCAACCATACAGTATCAATATTTAAAGCTAAACTGTCTTTTAATGTGCTTTTAGTTTTTTGCATGGTGTATTCTTCAAGAAGGTCAGAAATTGAAAGGAGAAACATCATTGAACTAGCTGGAGCAAAATTTTTCTTATATAAAGAACCTAAAATAGCTGCCCCATCCAAAAGTGCAACATCCATTCTAAAATCTGTTAGACTATCTAATCCCTTTAAAATATATCTTGAAGCGCGACATAATGTTAAAATTCTTTTAAATGGTATTGGCATGAATAATCTGAAAATTATTCTTTTTGTAATCATTTTGGTTAATTTTAATAAAAAACGATTTGTAAGTTCCCTTAATTCTTCTTTAGAAGTAGGTTCTCCCTTAACCAAATCAGATCTACGAATATTATTTAAAATAGAAAGTATTCTATCTTTATTTTTAATATCATCATAAACAATTAAAATACTTCCATTTCTATGAGATGTTGAAACTTCTTTAATAAAACAATGCTCTCTCAATGAAGCTGCTAAACCATACCCTTCTTCTTTAGTAAATGCATCTTTTCCAGAACGGACTCTAAGCCTAGTTCCTTTATCATACATTATTTGGTATTTCATTTTTATGGCCTTATAATTAAAAAATTATTCTTTATCTTCTTTTTCTTCATCCTCTGGATAAATTTCTTTTTTTGAAATTTCACTTGCATCTACAACAATATCCTCCGCATTGTCTTTCATATCCTGGAAGTATTCTTCAGCATCTTTTTTCATTGACATTACAGATGCCATTCCCTTAGTACATGCATCTTTTACTGTATCAGATTCTAATACTTTTTTTCCAATTACAGCAGTTGCAATTCCTCCAGCAAAAATTAATGCATGTTTATGTTTTAATACTCTATCAAAATGTTCTAACATTTTTATTTAATCTCCTTTAAGTTTTTTAGTTAAATTTTACCTAATTTTAAAATATGAGGAAATTTTTAGGATAACCTAAAAATATTATTAGGTACACCTAAATATTTATTTTCATAATATATAAAATTTATGCATACCTAAATTTTCAATAAATGAAATTCAAACTGAAAAATTATATATTGTAAATAAAAAAAATATAGCAAAAACAATGACAAAATGGTGACAATTTGACAAATATAAATAGAAAATTTTTCTCAAAAATAGGGTTAAATTACACTTTTTTTGGTGTATTTGCAATAATCATGCAAATAATAATAATCAACATAATTGGATTTGCAAACCCAATAATTTTAAATGACATAAATTTAACATCAATTATTGCTTCAGTCTGTAACTACATTCTACCCCTTCCAATATTCTTATATTTAATGAATAAACTAGAAAAACAAGAAATACATTCAAATAAACTCACCATAAAAAAATTCATAGTATACATTGCCATATCACTAACATTAATGTGGGTGGGAAACCTTATTGGATTAACAATAACAGAAATACTTGGAAATTTAATACAAAGCGAAATAGCTAATCCAATTGTAGAAACAATTGATTCATCAAGTGTTTATACAAATTTATTGTTAATGGTTATAATGGCGCCAATATTTGAAGAAATAATATTTAGAAAGCTATTAATTGACAGGACAATAAAATATGGTAAAGGAGTTTCTATTTTACTATCTGCACTTATATTTGGACTGTTTCATGGAAATTTAAATCAATTTTTCTATGCATTCTTAATTGGTGGATTTTTCGCATATGTTTACATAAAAACTGGAAAAATAATTTATACAATACTATTACACTTAACTGTAAACTTCTTTGGATCAATTATAAGCGTAATTGTAGGAAATTCCCTAAACAATATGAATACAATGGCAAATTTACCAATAGCAGATGCAGGCATAATTATAATCTATTTCCTGATTTATGTCTTAATTGTAATAGTTGGTGTTATAGGGCTTTTAAAAAATTATAAGAAAATCAGTCTCTTAAAAGATAATCTAATAAAAAAACCTTATACAACATCCCTTATTAATGTAGGGATGATTTGTTTCTATATTTATGTAACATATATATTTTTAATGTAAAAAAAAAAGTAAAATGTGAGATTTAATCTACTAAATCTCCAACTATTTTTTCTTCTTCAATGCCTTTTAAAACTTTAACAGCTCTATTAAAAGCAGGCATACCAGATGTTAATAAAACAACCTTTAAAACATCCATAATTTCATCTTTTGTTACACCAACTTCCTTCATACTGCTAACCATTTGTTTTCTAGTAGCTCCAGTATTATGTTTAGATGCAACAATTCCAATAGCTATCAATTTCTGAGTTTTGTAATCAAGAACTTTACCATCAAAAACTATTTCATTTAAATCTTCAACAAGTTTATAAATCTCAGGAAATTCATCTTTCATCTCTTTAATACCTTTTCCATAAAATACTCCTTCTTTCATAATAACAACCTCATGTTAATAATAAGTAAAGAGTAAAAACTATTTAAAATTTATGAAAAGCTTTTTCTAAAAAAAAATAATAATTATTGATGAAGAGCTTCACGAACTTTTTCAATAGCTATTGATTTTTTAGCTGGAAAGGCAGCTATCTTAACTTTTAGATGAATTGAATCACCAGAATCCAATATCTCAATCTCATCTTCAATTGCAGCTTCTTTAGATAGTCTTAAAAATAAGTTCCCTTTTTCATCCATTTTTCTTTCTAAATCATTATCAAGTTTATCTAACTGATCTTGGTTTAGTTCAAGAATTCTATTGAAAAAGGCTTTAGTGTGTCTTTTTTTATCAACAACACCAGAAAGAATAATAATTTTATCTTCAGTTAAACCTTCAGCTTCTTCCATCTCGATAGAAGCATCTGGAAATATATTTAAAATAGCATCTGTAAGTTCATCTAAATCCTCATCTTCATAGACAAACTCTCTAAAACGAATATTATGTATCATAAATACCAGATAAATTTTATTTTAATAAAAAATTAGTTAAAAAAAGTTTAAAAAAAAGAAAAGGTGAAGAATTATATTTTTCTTCTTCTAGCTTGTTCACTACCTTTTCCTTTTGAAGTTATTCCACGTCCTTTAGTTCCAGCACTAGTTAAACCTCTAAGAGCTCTGTTAGTGTGTTTGTTGGAACAAATCCAATTGATTTTTTTATCATTAATAATGGAAGGACTGTTAGGATCTACTAAAATTACTTCATAATATTTATATTTACCATCAGCCCATACCCAGTAAGAGTTTAAAACTTCTAAGTTTGGATATTTTTTAGCGACACGTTCTTCAGCTATTCTTTGGATGGATTTAGCTTGAGTAATTTTGTTTACACCCATTCTTTTAGGTTTACGACCACCGATGAAACGAGATTTTCTTCTTCCACCACGTCTTACTCTGGTCCTAACAACAACAAAACCTTTTTTAGCTCTGTATCCTAAACTTCTAGCCCTATCAATCCTTGTAGGCCTATCAATTCTTTGAACAGCTCTTTGTCTTCTCCATTTAGGAGCTCTTTCCCACATGAGTTCTCTTACATAGGATTCATCTGGGTTTTTCCATGCATCTCTAATATATTTATACATCATAAATAACACCTTTGTTCAGCTTAAAAGCCACATCCAGGGACTTGAAATCCCAAAAAAGTATTAAAAAAAATATCGTTAAAATTCTAACGATAGTAAAATATTTGTTATAACTATTAATAAATGTTACTATTAACTAAGTTAAAAATTAAAAAAAAGGAAAAATGAAAAAGAATTAATTTAAAAGGTTTTTCATAGCCTTTTCAAATTTGTCCACAATAGCTTCCCAATCATTATTCTGAACATATTCTCTTCCAGCACTAGCTATTTTATCATATTGACCATTATCAATAATATTTTTTGCTAAATCAAGAACTTCTTCAGCTTTCTGAACATATTCAATCCCATGACCATATCCAAATTCTTTTGAAATTCCAGGCAATTCACTAGCAATTACCACTTTTTTCATGGCTAAGTATTCATATAATTTAATAGGAACAATATCCTGCATAATTGGCTCATCAATATATGCTGGAAGTAGACAGAAGTCAGCTGAGGATAGATATTCAGGAATTTTAGTGTAAGGTTGTTTTCCTGTAAGAATTAACTGATCACCCAAATTATATTCCTCTTTTATTGATACCATTTCATCAAAGGCATCTCCATCTCCAACAATGAGAATTTTAAAGTTTGGATATTTTTCCTTATTTTCACCTAAAGTTCTCGCCAATTCTTTCATTCCTGCAAATTCGTAAATCCAACCCATGAAAAATAGAACAATATCATCCTTTTTAATATTCCATTGAGCACGAATAGAAGAATCATCTAAATCTGGATTAAAATCATTTAAATCTATACCTGCATCGATTAAAATGGTTCTGTTTGGATCAGCACCCATAGTTACTGCAAATTCTGACAATTTCTTATTAATGGTTATTACTAAATCTGAGTTTTCAATAGCTTTTTGTGTGAATTTTTTTCCCAATTCCTGGAACGCTTTTTCAGGAATCAATGCATGTAATACATCTATAAAATAATAAACAAATGGAATGCCCATCTTTTTAGCTATTTTAGAAGCATTATAGGTATTCAATATTCCAAGCCCTAAAATTATATCCGGTTTAAATTCCTTGATTTGTCTTTTGATTTCTTTTTTATGGCTGAAAAATAATGATGCATAGTTAAGACCTTTTACTTTAATAAAACTTGGTCTTATTACATCTATCTCTGCATCTTCTTTTATTTTTGAAATCCCTTTATGAACTTCCCTTGGATATGTTAATCCTTTAGAATCCTCATCTTTTGGCCAGTCAATAGGATAATCGATTACTCTAATCTCATGCCCTCTTGTTGCCATTCTTTCCATTAAGTGATGTTGTTGATGTGGATTTCTCTCTAACCAGTCTGACTCTTGAACAACTAAAATTCTCATTATATCCCTTTTAAAATAAGATTAATATTATTTTAGCAACAATAATATTTAATGATATAGGATAATATTACTACTTTAATTTTCCAATTAAACAATCATATTAAAAATATAATAAAAACTAATAAAATAATTGAAAAAAAGCTAATTTTTAAACAAATTACAATAAGCAAAATCAAATTATTACTTTACAGCATTTATATTTAAAAATAAAGATAATTTAGGTTTTAAATATGAAAAAAAGAGTTAGAAAAGTTTTTATAATAGCATAGCTAAAATTAATTTAAATAATATAATTATATGATAAAGTATTACTAATTACTTGTAAAATCAATAATTATGATTACTGAGTGATAAGATGAATGAATTATTAAATGTTAATGAGGTTTCTATTTCTTTTAGACAGTATGTACAAGGACTTAAACAGAAGAATTTAGAAGTCATTACTGATTTAAGCCTAGATGTACGAGAAGGAGAAATAGTAGCTATTTTAGGTTCAAGTGGATCTGGAAAAAGTCTTCTTGCACATTCAATATTAGGCATTTTACCTGAAAATGCAAACCAACAAGGAAAAATAATTTATAAAGGACAGTTATTGGACGAAGAATTAAAAGATAAATTAAGAGGCGATGAAATCGCTTTAATTCCACAGTCTGTTAATTTTTTAGATCCTTTAATGAAAATATCTGACCAAGTAATTGGAGACTGTAGTGAAGAGGAATATCCTCAAAAAAAGAAAAAACAAGAAGAATTATTTAAACAGTATAATCTTGATAAAGACGTTGAAGACATGTATCCATTTCAGCTTTCTGGTGGAATGGCAAGAAGAGTTCTTGTATCAACAGCATTAATGAACAATCCAAAGCTTGTAATAGCTGATGAACCGACCCCTGGACTTGATGAAAAGGCAGTAGCTGAAACCTTAAAACATTTAAAACAAATGGCAGAGAATGGCGTAGGTGTTTTACTTATTACTCATGATATTAATGCTGCACTTGAAGTTGCAAATAGAATAGCTATTTTTTATGCAGGATATGTAATAGAAATAGCATTAACAAGTGATTTTAAAGAGGATGGTGAAAATCTTCTTCATCCATACACAAAAGCACTATTTAAGGCACTTCCAGAAAATGGATTTGAACTAACAGAAGGCCATCAACCTTTACATGGAGACATACCTGAAGGTTGTCCTTACTTTAGCAGATGTCCAAATTCACTAGCTAAATGTGAACATGAAAGACCTCATCTAATTAATTTAGGTGATAAAAAAGTTAGATGCTTCCAATATGAAAAAGAGGAATTATAATGAATTTAATTGGAAAAAATATATCTTATAAATACCCATCTGGAAAAGAGTATATCCTAAAAGATGTTAACATTGAAATAGATAGTGAAAAAATCACAGGTCTTGTTGGAGATAGTGGAAGTGGAAAATCAACATTATGTAAAATATTATCCAATTATATGGCAAAATACGATGGTGAAGTATTTATTGACTCCGAAAAACTGCCAAAATCTGGTTTTTGCCCAGTTCAACTAATTTACCAACACCCAGAAAAAGTAATGAATCCTAAATGGAAAATGAAAAAAATCTTAGATGAATCTTGGCAAGTTAGTGAAGAACTTTTTAAAGAATTCGGTATTCAAAAGTCCTGGCTTAACAGATATCCTTCAGAGCTATCTGGAGGAGAACTACAAAGATTTTCCGTTTTAAGAGCACTTAATCCTAAAACAAAATTTGTAATAGCTGATGAAATGACTACAATGCTTGATGCAGTAACTCAAGTGCAAATCTGGAAAAAAGTCATTGAATACTGCAGGAAAAATAGTGTAGGACTTCTTGTTGTAAGTCATGACAAAAAACTAGTTGATGAAATCTGTGATGAAGTAATCTATCTCAATGAAATCAACAAAAAATAAATATATCTTTTTTTAACAAAGAAAAATAGAAAAATGGGGAGGATAACCCCCTAATTATTTCTTTAGAACTCAGCAGATTCTTGGATGTTGTCCCAGTTTTCAACAAACCATTCATGAGTTCTAACAAGCCCATCTTCAAAAGAAACTTTTGGAGAGTAACCTAAAATGTCTTTAGCTTTATCAATTGAAGATAAAAGTTTAGTTTTTGCATCCCAATTTCTACGAGCTACATAATTGATTCCTGCTTCATTTCCAGTTAATTCATTAACTTTATTAGCCATATCAATTACTCTGTGGTCTTTACCAGACCCTAAGTTAATAGCTTCACCAATAGCTTCTTCTTCGATTCCCATAGCTACTAATCCACTAACAATATCTTCAACAAAGGTCCAATCTCTTGTTTCAGATCCATCACCAGTAATTGGTAATGCCTGACCATTTTTAGACCAGTAGAAAAAATTAGGAATTACATTTCTGTATTTACCTGGAACTTCACCAGGACCAAATACATTGAAGAATCTTGCATTTACAATTGGCAACTCATATAAATTATGGAAATAATTAGTATATAATTCACCTAAAAGTTTAGTAACTTGATAAGGAGTGTGAAGTGAAATGGAAATATCATGTTCTTCAAATGGCATTTTAGAGTCAAGCCCATAAACACCACAACCAGAAGAGGAATATACAAATCTTTCAACACCAGTTAATTGTGCATATTGAAGAACTTTTAAAATACCAATACCATTTACCATTAAATCTTTTTCAGGGTTATCTACACTATTTTGATTTGCAAAGTGTGCAGCCAAGTGATATACATAGTCAGGTTGTTCTTTAAATACTCTTTTAAGTGCAGCATCATCAAGAATATCTCCTTGAATAAATTCAATATTGCCCCTATCAGCAATATTCCATTCATAAGCAGATGATAAGTTATCTAAGATAATTACTTTTTCTGCACCTAAATCTGCAAATTTTTTGGTTAAATTACTTCCAACACAGCCAGCTCCACCTGTTACCAATACAGTTTTACCTTCATATTCAGTGTATTCTTTACTCATAATTATTCCTCAAATTTATTTTTTTCTTGCTCTACCAACTTTACGAGCGATAACTAATTCACCAACAGCTATTAAACCTGTGAAAAATTTTTCAAGTCCTCCAGTAGCCCAAATTGCACTACCAAATGTGGATTTTCTAATATTATCTTCATATTGCTCAGGGGTGATTTTTTTACCAGTTGCTCTTCTTGAAACAACAGCAGAAGCTTCCATTAACTCATCCCAGGTAATACCTTTTAATTGCTCATTCATTGCTTCATATAATTTAACAACTTTAATATCATAAAGTGCAGATAACAATTTTACGATATCACAAGCACGAATCATACCAATAACTTGATTATCATCATTTAAAACAGGCAAAGTTACAAATTTATTATCTGCTGTTTCAATAACTGCAAGTCTAGCTGATTCATTTTCATTGATTGTTGTAATTTCCTCATAGGAACTCATGATTTCATGAATTTTTTCATTACCTTCCCTTAAACCACGAGTAATGTCAAATGAAGTAACCCAACCAATTAATCGTTTATTATCATCCACAACAGGACAGGTGAAACGACGAATTTTTTCCATTGTTTTTGATACTTCTACAACAGAGTCATTTTTACTAACATAAATAAACTCTTTATCCATTAACTCCTTAGCTTTCATTTAATCATCCCCATTATTTCTATTAACAAATTTTAATGCTCCTACAGGACAATGATTTGTACAGGAGATACATCTAATACATTTATTATCATCTAATACAACTTCATTGTCAATAAGTTTAATAGCTTCAACTGGACAGTTATCTTCACATAAGAAACAAGCAACACATGTTTCTTGATCAACTGTAAGGTCTTTAATATGAATAATCGGACCAATAGTCCTCTCAAGAGTTATTTCATCATCCATACAAAGATTTATACAAGCTCCACAGCCAATACAAAGCTTTTTATTAATATAGGGATATAAAGTGTCTTCCTCTAAAGTGACATTTATATCTTCATTTTCTTCTAAAAATTCTTTAAATTCAAGTGTAAGTGCGCCTGTTGGGCAATATTGACCATAATCAATATCAGGATTACATTTTGAATAATCAATGGAAATATCATCCATCCTAATAACCCTATGTGGGCGACTAATATTAACAAGACTATATTCTACAACGCCTTTATCCGAATCATCACCCTTTTTAAAGATAACAGAATTACTAATTAATTTAATAGCTGAAATAGGACAAGATTGAACACAAATTTCACATTTAACACATTTATCTGTAATTTTAGCTATTTTAAAATTATTAGCTGGTTCAATAGCATCAACTGGGCATGTTTCAACACATAGATTGCATCTAATACATTTTGGTGCAATAGCAATTATTTCTTCTTCAGATTGAAAATCATCAATCTCGAATTTAAAATCATCAATATCATCATCTAAATCCACAGATTTAAAAAGAACTTCACGTTCCAATGACTCCATCTGCTTATTAAAAGATACATTCATAATTATACCAACTAATTAAATAATTGAGTTTAAATCTATATTTAGTTATTAATAAATATAGCTAAATAAGATTACTCTTTATTCATCCATAAACTCCTCTAATTGATTTAATGAAGGAAACGCATTCATTCCATAGTCTTGAATAGATTTACTAGCTACCCAATTACCAATGATACAAGCTTTTTCAAGAGAATAGTCATTTAACATTCCAAATAAAAATCCACTATTAAAACTATCTCCAGCACCTGTTGTATCAACAACATCAGATTTAAAAGCTTCTACAAAGCATTCTTCACCATCATTATTAACTGCATAAACTCCTTTGGAGCCTTGTTTAACTACTACAGTTTCAATACCATCATCTAAAACATGTACAGCAATTTCTTTAAGAGAAACCTCCTCTACATTATCTATAGCTTTATAATAATCTTCATATAACAATCTAAGTTCAGTTTCATTAATTAAAAGAATGTCAGTACGTTCCAAAATAGGAGCTAATTCATTTAATCCCTTTTCAACATATAACATTCCTGGATCAAAACTTAATTTAATATCATCATTTAATTTTTCAAGTAATTCAATTTGGGTTTTAAATGAATCACCTACAAAAGATGTGTAATGCATTATTTTACAGGTGTTAATATTCATAAGATTTATCTCACCCATCTTTATCTCATCGTTAACTCCAGGATCTACATAAAGCGCTCTGTCCCCTTCATCATCAACAAAACCCATTACTTTACCAGTATTTCCATTATCAGAATAAATTAGATTATTTGTATAAACCTCATTCATAGCTAAATTAAGTTCTATTAAATCACCATCACTATCTTCACCTATTTTTCCAATAATAGATGTTTTTTTACCTAAACGTGAAAGTCCAATAATAGTGTTAGCTGCAGAACCTCCAGGAGTATCAGTCTGGCTTTTTATAAATGATTCTTCATCTTTACCTGCAATACTGCCAACAGTATGAAGTTTATCAACATTTAAGGCTCCAAAACCTATAACATCCACATCAATATCATTATTTAAGATTTTCATTTTAACCCAGCTATAAAATATCTAGTAAATTAACTTTTTTATCTCCTAATTTTCCATCATAGTTTCCTGCAGAAATTCCAATAACACCCTCAACATCTAATGTTGCATCAATAGCTGCTTTCATTGCAGCATTCATTGAATCTTCATCTACTGCATTAAATACAATTTCAGGAATATAATTAACTCCTTCAGCTACTTTAGACTCATCACCTAATTTGTCTTTAAGTGAAGGACAGTAAACATGATTTGTAGTTGGTCCAATTTCAGGATAATTAGTTTCAGGTTTAGAAGCTGCAGAACAAATATCAAATGGTGCAATAGCCCCTTCAACATTTTCAATAGCTTCAAGTGCTTTTTCACCAGCCTCCAATACTGCTTCAGGAGTGGAACATAAATACCAGAAATTTCCACCCATTATACCATCATTTAATTTAAATTTTTCTTCAATTTGGAAATCTGGAACAGCTATTGGAACATTAATCATTTTTCTTCCATATTCTTCAACTATCCATTCATAGCCATCTCCACAATGACCAACAATATCCATCATCTCGATATATTCATCAGATTCTTTATCAGAATAATCAAAAATACGGGTAAATGGTTTAACAAGAATATCTTGTCTTAAACGGTAAGATAATTCAAATGCAAATTTTTTAACATCATCTCCACCAAGCCAATATTGTACAACAGCACCAGGTCTTCCATCAGGTGTTTCATCACCAGATAAAAATCCTTCTACTCCACCTTCAACTCTTCCAATAACTGCACTTGGAGTTGAAGTTGAATCAAATGCTGCTCTTCTAACAATTTTTTCATTTGGACCTGTAATTAAAGCTCTTACATATTTTCCTTCAAAAGCTTCAAAAAATGTATCTTCAACTTTTTCATAACTCATTTTAATTATCCTCCTTTTAACCTAATCCACCAATATCTTGACCACGAATTTCATTTCTCATTTTAGTACTTGCTTCTAAAATTTCATCAAAGTTTTCCTGGTTAACAATTTTTATTATAGGTTTATCATAATTTTCAAATACCTTGAAAAATTCTTCTTTAACATTATAATCAATATCATATTTTTTAAATAACTCTTCCAAGTTATTTTCGTCATTATAATCATTTATAAAATCTAAAACAAGTTTTTTATCATTATCTGCATAAATATTAGCTATTACAGCAGTTGTAATTGCAGATGGTGATATAATAGCTATTTCAGCTTCTTTTAAAGGATATATATTACCATTAAAAGATATGCTAATACCATCATGGTCTCTAGCAAACCTTAAAGGCTCAACATCAGTAATGCTGTCTCCAATATAAAGAATTTCATTAATATCTATTGAATCATTATCAATAATTTTATCAATAGCTAATTTTTTACCTTCTCCACCAATAACATCAACTTCTTTAATTAAATTATAAAAACCCATCTTTGGAATTTCATTAAAGAAAATAGAATCGAATAACTCATAATCTTCAGGGTTTTCCAATATTTGATCTTTAAATTCAATTATTTTAGATATTTCATCATCAGTAATATCCAAAGCATCTACATCTACTTTAGTATAAAATGTATTTTTAAATGGGAAATCCATATAATTAGCTAAAGCTTCAATATATTGGCCATAGCTAGTGCTGACTATGTATGTATTCATCCTTTCTTTAAGATAATCAAGTAAAAATTTTGACTCACTTACTGTGAAAATATTATTCCTAGAAAATTCAATCATATCCTTGTTTTTAATGTTTTCAACTAAGAAGAAAGGTAATATTAAAAGTAAGGTATTACCCGCTTTATAATTAGGTTTTTTAACTTCATCAACAAGATAATCATCATATAAACTAAGGATTTTAAATAATTCTCCACCATTATCAATGAAATGATTAGCTAATTCAAAAGCATTGTCATTTAAAGTTAAGGGACCTTCACAGTCTGTAATAAATGATTTTTTATACAATGAACTCACCTAATTTTAATTCTAATTGCATCAACAGGACAAATAAATTCACATTCCCTACATAAAAGACATTTATCTTCATCCCAAGAAATCTTATCATCTAAGGTTAATGCACCAGTAGGACAGTTCTTAGTACAGATTCCACATGCTTGACATTTATCATGAGATAAAGAATAATCCCCTTCTCTAGGTCCACTAATGTAGGATCTTGCATAATATAAATCCCCTTCTTCACTATAGAAGTAGTCACCATAAACTCTAATTGCATCAAATTGACATTTCTCTACACATAATCCACAATAGACACAATTTGAATTGATTTTAATAGGATTTGGAGCATTTAAATCAATAGCTTTTGTTGGACAAACCATTTTACATTCACCACAAGCTATACATCTTTTATCAATTACTTCAATATTCCTATCAAATAAATAGTTGTCAAACAATTTGTTAAATCTTTTAACAGTAATACTTGAATCTAAAGTCAAACCAAGCTCTTTTTCCATTAATTCATTGATTTTAACCCTCATAAACTCATTATATGGTGCATCATCAAATTCTAATGATAAAGATTGTGCAATAGCTTTAAGTGCTTTATTAAGACTAATAAGATTTAAAGATAATTTTTTCATATCTTTATCAACAATTGAAGATACAATATCTTCTGATTTAATTTTACTATATGATGCAAACGCTTTTTTACGTGAAGAATATTTAATAGCAGTTGATGGACAGGAATGCATACATTCTTCACACCTTGCACAATAAGCAGGATTAATATAAGGTAATTTATTATTTCTACCAACATTAATAGCACCAATGGATGGACAGACCCTAGTACAAGTCATACATCCAATACAATCCTTTTGGTTAACAACAATAGCTCTTCCACCTTTAACTGTTCTTGGAAGGAGTTCACCATATTTAATTGCATCTGTTGGACAAACTCTAAAGCAGTACCCACAGCGAATACATTTATCTGGATCAATTTCACTATGTGCTTCACCTTTTTTATTAGATTTAATATGAATAGCACCAGTTTTACAAGCTTGAACACATGCTCCACATGCTTTACATAATTTAATATTAATATTTGGAACATTTTCTTTTATAGGAGGTGCAAAAGTCCTTTCAATTTTAATAGCATCATAAGGACAAGCATTACGACATAATACACATCCAAAACAAGTGCTTTTAATTTTAGTAATGCCATCCTCTGGGTCAATGAAAATAGCATCAATTTCACAAGCATTTAAACAAGGTTTATCCTCACATTGTTCACATTTACTTTGATCAATTGAATACTCAATATCAACCTCTCTTAAAGGTCTTGGAGTTTTAGAATAAGCATCAATCATAATTTCACTCCATTAAAATCTCACTTGTTAAATTAGAAGTCTTTACTGTGATGTAAATAATATCATTTCCATCATCATCTTTTTCCATTGCAAATTTAGCTAAGAAATACTTAATAACTGAAAATGGACATGTTTGATAACAGATACTGCAACGTAGACATTTTTCATCACTACGTACAATTGTATCATTTTCTACATCAAAAGTAATAGCTCCAGTTGGACATTCATCTACACAAAGTTGACATTTCTTACATTCATCACTGTTCCAGTCAATAACTCTAATTTTAAGCCTATTAACAGCATTAGTAATAATTTCCATTACTACTTCTTCATCCGGAATTATTTCATAAGCTTTATCCCATATTTCAGCTAGTGGAATTTCATATTGAAGTAAACTGTCTTTTTGAAGAGATCTTAAGTCTTCTTTTTTACTTTCAATATATTTTTCAAGAAATGTTACAGTTAATAGAATTATCTCTTTTTGGTCCTGTAAATTATCCACAAATACTCCTTTCATAGCCCCATTAACAGGACAAGCATCTAAACAATCTCCACAGTGAATACATTTAAGCTGATCAACATGAATTTTATCATCTACAACAGATATTGCTTCAACAGGACATTTCTTCATACACTTCTTACATCTAATACAAAGATAATCATCTACAATAAACTGTCTTTTCGAAGGAATTATATTGAATTCAGGTTTTAATAAGTGATTCTGACCACACTCAATTGTTTTAGGATCAGTAGGACAAACTTCTGCACAAAAACCACAACGAATACAGGCCCCTTCAAAGATAACAGGATAAGTCATACCCTCTTCTTGCTCATTATCTTCATCCCTTACTAATTTAATAGCATTTGGTGATGGGCATGATGCAGTACAAGCTCCACAAGCAATACAAAACTCAGGATTAATCTTTGGAAAATCTCTGAAACGTTCAGGTTTTTCCATGATTTCATGCTTACTTCTTGCATTAGCGAAACCATCAACCCATGCCTTCCTAGCAAAGTCGTAGATATACCATATTAATGAAGACATATTTAAACTACCTCATAAAAGTCTTTAATATCACATTTACCATTTTCATCAGTAATAGCTACTCTTTCAGCACATGCAATACATGGATCACTAGAAGCATAAGTTGAAACTGCATCTGCAACAGTAGCTACATTTTTAAGCATGTATTTCGCACAAGAATCAATATTCGGGATACTTGGAGTTCTAATTGAAATATGTTTAATTAAATTACCATTAGTTTCCATCATGTAATTCACTTCTCCCCTTGGAGCTTCATTTTGGAACTCTGCATATCCAGTTTTAATATCAACAGGAGTACGTATTTTTCCTTTAGGCATATTCTCAATAGCTTGCCTAATTAAACTAATAGATTCTGGAATTTCATCAAAACGGTTTAAAGTTCTTGCATAATTATCTCCTTCTTTTCTCCAAACTGTTTTAAAGTCAAAGTGGTCTTTGTAAGTGTAATGGTCTTGTCTATAATCTTTTTTAATTCCAGATCCCCTTCCAATTGGACCTACAGCTCTTCCTCTAATAGCTTCTTTTTTAGTCATTACACCAACATTTTTTGAACGTAAACCAACAGCTGGCCCTTCAGCAAATAATTCTCTTGTTCTATCAAATTTATCTTCAACTATCTTAAGATTTTCAAGGATTGGTTCAAAATGACGATCATCAGCATCCATTTTTACTCCACCAACAACATTCCAACCCATATTAACCCTATTACCAGTTAATAATTCAATAGAATCCATGATATATTCCCTCATATCAAGAACATGCATAAATAAGGTTTCATGATCAAGTGTTTTGAAATAAGTTGAATTTGCAAGCAAATGAGATTGAATCCTATCTAATTCATTAGTAATTACCCTTAAAAACTGTGCTCTTAATGGTGCTTGAACATCTGATATTGTTTCAATAGTTTCTGCAAATGTTTGTGTATGCTCATAGGAACAAATCCCACAGATTCTTTCAGCCAAAAAGATACCTTTCTGCCAGGTTTTACCTTCCATTATCTTTTCAATTCCTCTATGAACATAACCATATTCAATTTCAGCATTAACTACTTTTTCACCCTCAGTTTGAACTTTAAGCCTTATAGGTTCCTTAAATCCTGGGTGAATTGGTCCTAATGGCAATATCATTCTTCTTCCCTCCCACGTTTAGCAATAGCATCAGGTCCAACAGACAAAATTGCTTCTAAAATTTCACTTGGCCTTGGAGGACAACCTGAAATTGCAACATCAACAGGTATATAATCAGAAGCAGGTGCATGGACTGTTCCTCCTTCTTGATTAAAAACATCTCCAGATTGAGGGCAATTTCCAACTGCTACAACAATTTTTGGTTCTGGAGCTTTATCATAAACTCTTTTAAGGTTAGTAACCCATTGCTCAGTAACTGCTCCAGTTAATAAAAGTACATCAGCTTCACGAGGATTATTATGTACATAAATACCATATTGCTCTAAATCATATCTAGGAGACAATAATGCAACTATTTCAACGTCACAACCATTACAACCGCCACAATTAACAATACAAACATGAATTGAGCTTTTTCTAACAGCATCTTTAATAGTATTTAACATTGTACGCCTCTATCATTTTTAATATTCATAATTTTTAATAATATTTAATATCTCTTTTCTACCTTCAATTAAAGATTCATCATAAGATTTACCATTAATAACATCATAAGCTAAGGATTTACAGATATTATCAGCTTCATCTGCTGAAACAAGTTCTAATGTCTTAGAAAACCAGCACAATCTTAAATCAGCATAAAATTTCATAGCTAAGGCTTCAAGTTCAGCAACTTTGAAAGTTCCATGTAACCCTTCTAAAGAAGACATATCTAAATCGTTCATAAATATCTCTTCCATCTCTTCAGTTGAAATACCAAATTCTTTAGAAAGAGGAATAATAATATCTTCTTGCCATCTAAAGCTTTTTAATATTCTTGTTTTCATTAAAATGAAACGTTCATCCTCATTCATATAATCACACCATTAAAATTAAATGCCAAATTAAGTAAATCACAGCTGAAACAACAATACCAATAACAGTTTCTAATCTACCATAACCTGGTCTTTCATTAAGTACAAAACCAACTAGGAAGAATCCAATAGCTAGTAAAATAACAGACCAAGTAAAGTTAAATATTAAAATCCAACCAATAAGAGCAATTACAGTTATGGCTATGTCCAAACCTTTAATAACATAAGGTTCGCCATGTTTTTTATAACTCCATAATAACCCCAATATTGATCCTATAACAAATGTAAGTATGTAAATTAAATATTCAATCATAATTATCCCCTACATTGGCCTATATAATAATATAAATGAAATACAAATTACAGCGAAAGTTATAAAGAAAAATACTTTCTCTAAATTTTCTAAACTATGTCCAAATTTATTATTTTTGGCTAATAATGCTAACAGTATAGTGAAAAATATTCCTAAAATTATAATTGGAATTCCAATATCTGTTTGAAATGCAGATATTATTATTCCTGAAACTAATATTCCTACTGCTACAATTATACTAAAATATACAGTTGCGCCTTCTTTTTCCATTTTCACCATACCTCTATATTAATACCATTATAATTGTTCCCACAATACATACAACTGCAATTGTAATTTGTGTCATTATCGAATGATTTGGATTTAACATAGGAGTTACTGCATTAATAAAACCAGTAACAACTGACATTAAAATCATTCCAATAATTAGTTCGATTATTGACAATGGTCCAAAGAATATTGTTAAGAATAACCAAACCATAATGTACCATGAAATAGATTCTGAAAACATTATGAAGCCTCTTAAAAATCCATAATGTTCAGTTTCAAATCCTGAAATTAAGGTTTTATCCTTAGTGATTCCAAAAGGAGAGTAAGGAGATTTACTTAAAATCAATACAAAGAACATTAAAGCTGCAAGAGGAATGGTAAATACTAAAGGTCCATTAGCTCCTTGATAAGCAATTATTTCACCAATATTCATTGTTCCAGTTACTAAATAAACTAAAGCAATAGCTGCAAATAATGGAAGCTCAGTAGCTGCTGATAAAACTGCTCTTACACAACTTAACTTTCCATAAGGAGAACCAGAACTGGATCCAGCATTATGTTCAACAATTTTGTAAACAGCATATACTCCAAAGAGTATTAATAAAGAATCATGAGTAACAGGTCCTGCGATTACACCAATAACCCAAACAACAGCCAAAATAACTACAATAGATACATAAAATGGCATTGATGCATTTTTTGGAAATGTGCTTTCTTTAAAAAAGAACTTTAAAGAATGCAATAAATGTTGAATAATAGGAGGACCTGGCCTAAGTTGAACACGAGCCATTACTTTCCTATGTAATCCTAATAAAAGACTTCCAGCAAGAAATGCTATGATTACATTAATTAAAATATCCGCCATCAAATTCATAATATCACTAATATCCAGTGAATGGTTCTTTCACCCTTTCTTCTTCATCTTCTTTTCTTGGTTTAGCCATTGTAAGTAATCCAAAAGATAAAACCCATAAAGGAATACCAATAATAGCTACCAAATAAACAATCCAAGTTTCTACATTAAATATTAAACAGTAAACTATAGCTATAGTTGATAATATTAATAATATAATTGAAATCGCTTTTTGCATACCCATACTCTCACACTCACATTAAAATAATTAATAATATCTCAATAGCTCTTATAATAATAAATAATGAACTTAAATGTATAATAACTAAAAATGGAGAACCTGGAGTTCTAAACATTTCAGCTTTTGTTGCAAAAAATGGTGCAACTCCACTTTCACCAATAATACCTATTAACATCAATATAGCCCCAAATATCACCATAGGTGATGGAGTTATTTGAGATAAAACAGCTAAACTTAAAGTTCCTGTTGATGCAAGAATAATAGATGCACCACCAAACAATGGTAAACTACACATCATAGCTATTAAACCATAATTATAGGCAGAATTCAAAACAGAAGTTTGTTTAACTGCAGATACAATACCAATGTTTAATATACCAATTAAAGCCATGAACAAAGTGAAGTTAAACAAATCTCCAGTAATCATTGCACCAGCAGATGCTATACCACAGATAATTGATAAAAATCTTCTTTGTTTAAACTCTTTCTCACCTACTGATACCTCAGTATTCTCAAGTGATCCAAAAGAAGCTTCAGTTTGAGTTTCTGTCTTACTAATAGCTATTAAAAATGTAAAAACTAATAAACATGCAAAAAGGAACAAGTTAAATGGAGTTACATACAAAACAATGTCCCCAAGAGGAATTGTTCCAAGTAAATTACCCCCTAATGCACTTTCAGTAATTGTTGAAAAATCCATAATAACGCCTCAAACTATTTTTTACCAATATCCTCTCTCATAAGCACTCCAATTAATCCAACTTTTGAAGCTACTTTTAATAACAATCCAAATGCTGAAAGTAATAAACTTAATAACCATAATTCTGGCATTACAAAGTACAATGCAAAACCAATAATCCAGCAACACCATGCAATACCTGAAATAGCACCAACACCATCTAAAACAAATACAGGTAATCCTCTTATTTTTCTAGATAAAGCATACAATACCATTCCACCACCAGCTACAGCACCACCAGTAAATCCAGTTAAGAAAATACCATAACCAATTAAAACTAATGCAATGAAATTAGGAGCAGTAGTCATAATCTCCATATTCAAAGTAAATGAAGTTGGGAATAATGAAGAAGTTGGTGATAAATTCTTTTTAGGATTTGCTTCAATTTTATGCATCTCTCTTGATAGCAAAATCTCAGAAATCGCCAAGGTTTCTGCTAACTCTACTACTAAACCAGGCAATACTAAAGCTTCAGCTAAATCAGTACCAACAGCAGAAACAACAACCAGCATAGCTAAACCAACAATATCAGTTAAGATAAGAATATGAATTTCCTCTCTTTTCATAGCTATTGCCATTGTACCAATAAAACCAATTATTAAACCTGCATAAATAGCTGGTAAATACATTGATAAAAATACATCAGGAACAAACTGAGGAATAAATACCATTAGTTATCCCTCCTATTTTGCCTTTCATGTGCTTTCATATCATTAGCTTTAATTTCTCTAGCTACATTTGAAGAATCAACAATAGCCTTTTTAACATCAGATTTTATATTTTCTGTGTCATGTTTTCTATTCATTGTATAATTAATTGCAAGCCAAGATGCAATAATAAATGACATCATTAAAATACTAGATTCTAAAATTGTATCGAAACCTCTAGTATAATACAATATTTCATCAATTAATCCACCAGGAGATGAATAAATAGATGTTCCAAAGTATGGAGATATAGATGCAATCCATAAAGCTATTGGAGACATATATCCTGTAATCATTCCCAATGAAGCTGCATTTTCAGGATATTGAGGTGAAATAATACCTGGTTCTTCTAATGGAACTCCGCCCCTATCATAGGGTGCAATAGCTAATCCTTCATCCATTTGACTTTGAGGAGCCGGTCTAACATAAAGCTGATCATCATTTAATTCAAATGGGATAACAAGACCTGCAATTAGTATAATTCCTAAACATGCTGCAAATAATCTTGGAACATTCTTAGGATTAGCTAATTTATTCCATAAGGTTCCAATCCTCATAAATCAGCCCCCATTTCTTCAAGACGAATAACTGCTCTAAATAAAATTAAAGTAATAACCACAGTTGTAGCAACAAGAGTTAATAAAGCTAAAACATGGTTATAAGATAATAAAACTAATGAAATACCAATTGAAGCAATTTCTGTATTAAATAATCTTACAACTGGATCATTAACTCCAGGACCCCAAGCAGTAGCAAGACTTCCTACAATAGCTAAGAAGATACCAAAATAAAAGAATAATTGAAAATCAATCATGTATCTCACCACTATTTACTTTTTTGTGTCTAATTTCACTAATTTTTACAATTGAAAGTAATAAAACTAAAGTAGATAATGGAGCTGATAATGCAATGAAGAATGCTACATCTAAATATTTAAATAAAACAACAGCTAACATGAACCCTGCATCTAAAATTGAAAACATAATAACCTTATCAAAAGGCTTTTTCAAAAATATAATACCAAAGGTTCCAATCAACATTAAAGCCATTGCTATTATTGTAATAACAAATTCATCCATTTTAATTCCTCAATCTAAAATCACTTCATCATCTAATCTTTTTAAACTATATGCAATAGCATTTGAACTAATTGTAGAACAAACGAAAAATACCGCAGCTACAATAAGAGCAAAAGGAGTGTCAATAACTAAAGCAATGAGTGCCGGGACTGTAAAACCTATTACATTTAAATATAATAATTTTTCAGCCCTATTTCGAGTTATTAATGCTCTTAAGGCTACAAAAATTGTAATAACGCCAATAATCTCCACGTACATAAAAATCACTCTTCCGCATGCCTATTAAATATTTTAGCTATTCTTCCTAAAACTCTTGATGCTCCAGGTTGATCTATGCCTTGAATAGTTAAAATAGCTATAATCATACCAACAATAAACATTTCTGGGGTTATACCCACAAATGAAGCAATAAATAAAATCACAGTCATAGTTAATGAACCAATAGTACCTGCATAACCTGGGTCTGCACATAAACGGTTACCTATGAAAACTAGAAATGCTGCAATAATACCTCCAGGAATTCCTAAAACCAAATATCCAATAGAAGCTATTAATGTACCTGCAGATGCATCTGGAGAACAAAGAATGTTTCCTTGGAAATAACCTCCTGCAATGTCACCATTTCTATTTTTAACATCTTCACCAATATTTTTTGCACCAATAACCCCTGGCTGTTCAGGAAGTCCCATAAAAGTATCAATTATAACAAAATTTAACCAGCAGACAATTGCTGCTATTATAATTCCTAAAATCTCATTCATTTAATAAGACCTCCTCAGATTCCTCAGCTGGAGGCTTTGGAAATACATAAAAAAATAAATATTTAACAAATAAAGCTGAACAAACACCAATAATTAATGCAACTAACATTCCATTATATGCAAATAAATAATTTAAAACAACAAAGAATGAAAATACCCCAATAGCTATTATAGGAGTGGGATAAAGTGCACTCACATTAAATGAATACCTATAAGGTTTTTCAGGCAATAATGGAAGTCTAAGTATTAAAGCAACAACTATTGATGAAAATATAGCAATTAAATAATCTATTATAAAATAGCTTATATCCACACCCATATACATCATGTTAACTAGACTCCTTATTAATAATATAATATAGTAAATATAAAATATATAAATATTTTTACTTAAAAATCATTATTATTATTGAGTTATGTATAAAATAAAAGTTCATAAACCTATTTTAAATAATATATCCCTAAAAAAATCATTTAAAAAGAAAACTAAAATCATTGAAAGCTTATTATATTAAAAATAAAGATTATTTGTAATATAACAAACAAAATTAACATCATATTTTTATATAATAGTACACTATTTATTAAATAATAAATTTGATTAATTTTTAATAAAAAAGATAAATCGTGATTTAATTGAACAACAGAAATATTCTTATTACTGGAGGACTTGGTTTTATTGGTTCTCATATTGCAGATGAATTAATTCCAAATAACACAGTCACCATCCTGGATAACAAATCTACGGGAAAAATAGAAAATTTAAAAGAACCAAATCATAAAAATTTAACAATAATTGAAGAAGACATAAACGATGCTGACCTAAACACAATCTTAAAAGATGTAGATTATATATTCCATCTTGCAGCTATGGCCAGTGTACCTTTAAGTGTAGATGATCCTATTGGCTGTACAAAAAACAATGTAAATGCAACCATCAAATTAATTAATGCTGCAAAAGATGAAGGAGTTAAAAAAATTGTATTTTCCTCTTCTTCAGCTGTTTACGGTGAAAATAGGAATATGCCATTAAAAGAAACTGAACCTATGATGCCAACTTCCCCATATGCTGCATCAAAAGCTAGTTGTGAAGTTTATATAAACAGTTTTACTGAGTCCTACGGATTAAATGCAACATCCCTTAGATATTTCAATGTATTTGGACCAAAACAAGATAAAAATTCACAGTATGCAGCAGTTATACCTAATTTTATCAGTGCTATTTTAGAAAATGAACAGCCAGTCATTTATGGTGACGGAGAGCAAACCAGAGATTTTGTCTATGTAAAAGATATTGTAAAAGCCAATATCGCAGCTGCTGAATCAGATTATAATGGAGTTGTAAATGTAGCTTCTGGAAAGAAAATAACTATAAATAAATTATATGAAATTGTCAAAGAAACCTTAAAAACAGACATAGAACCAAAATACCTTCCAGAAAGACAAGGTGACATTAAGCATTCCCTTGCAGACACATCTAGAATGAAAAATATTAATTTTGAAGTTGATTCCAGCGATTTTGAAAAACAATTAGCTGAAACAGTAAATTGGTTTAAAACCCAATTATAAAAAAAGAATAGCTATTAATGAAAATATAGCTATTTTAACTTATTTTTTAGTGGAATCCACAGTTACTGCAAGTTTCACACATTTCTTCATCAGATGGTGGAACTTTACCAGTTTCTTGAAGTAAAACAGAAACAAAATAATAGTCTGTTCCATTATCAGAAGATTTTGTAACAGGTGAAATTCCTTTAAACTGTGCACTGATATCTCCAGTATTACCAATATCTACTTTAATTGGTTCAAACATTTTAAAACGTTCAAAGTATTCCATAACTTCATTTTTAAGGTCTTCTGGAACTTTAAAATTAAATGAAAGCATATTATCTTCTTTCATTGTAAGACCAACATAACTTTGATCAATCTCTAAATTAAGTCCTAAATGTTTTTTGAAAATAACTATATTATCAATATTTGATGATGTCATAAATAACAAATTGCTTTTAAATATTATATAAATATTGCCCCACTTGTTAGCAATTTATTATAATTTTAATATTTTAAAGAATTATCATAAATCTTAATGAATTATCACGATTTATAATAAGCTTTAAATAAAAAAAAATTCAAAAATATTTAATGTTATTAAATAATATAATTCTATATAATTTAACTTTTATTTAACAAATTTACTTTATTAGGTGTTTATTTTGAATGAATATAATAAAAATATTGGAAGGAGAATTAGAGAACTAAGAGAACTTTCCGATATATCCACCAAAGAAATTGCAGATTTATTGGACATTGAAGAGGAATTATACAATAAATATGAAAATGGAGAAACTGATATTCCAGCTAGTTTCTTATATGAACTTGCAAATAAATTTGAAGTTGATTTAGGACTAATTTTAACTGGTGAAGAAACTAGAATGAGTATTTTTGATGTAACTCGTGCAAATAAAGGAGTATCAATTAAAAGAAGAAAAGAATACCATTATGAAAATTTATGTGAAAGATTCATGCATAAAAAAGCAGAAATGTTTATTGTGACTGTAGATCCTAAAGAAGATGCAGTTCCTTCTTTAAATACCCACCCTGGTCAAGAATTTAACTATGTTCTTGAAGGCAGTTTAAAAATATATATTCACAACAATGAAATTGTTTTAAATGAAGGAGATTCCATAATATTCGATTCAAACCATAGACATGCAATGATCGCACTTAATGATAAAAAAGCTAAGTTTTTAGCTGTTATAATGTAATTTTAATGAGGTTTTATATATGACAACCTTAATAGGAGATTTCGTAAATAGAGTGGATTTTAAATCCTATGAAGATTTTTATGAAAATTTCGAACTAAAATACAACGAAGATTATAACTTCGGTTTTGATGTAGTAGACAAATATGCAGAGATAGATCCAGAAAAAGTAGCTTTAATCTGGGTTAATGAAGAAGGCGAAGAACATATTTTCACATTTGAAGATATGAAAAAATACAGTAACAAAGTTGCAAACTTATTCAAAAGGTTAGGCATTAACAAAGGTGATAAAGTAATGCTTACTTTAAAAAATAGGTATGAATTCTGGTTCTGTATGGTTGCACTTCATAAAATTGGAGCTATTGTTATTCCTGCAACACATATGTTGAAACTTCATGATATTGACTTTAGATTAAAAAAAGCTAATGTTAAACTTGTTGTATCCGTTGAAGAAGATGATTTAATTTCTGATTATAACACTGCAGAAAAAGAATTAAGAATTGACTTGAAAAAATTAGTAATTGAAAGAGATATTGACGGTTGGATTAACTTTAACAAAGCTATTGAAGAAGAAAGTGATGTTTTCGAAAGACCAACCGGTGAAGATGCAACAAAAGCAGATGAACCATTTTTAATATATTTCACATCTGGAACTAGTGGACTTCCAAAAATGGTTGCACATAAACATACTTACAGTTTAGGTCACATCCCTACAGCAAAATATTGGCATAATGTTAAAGAAGATGGAATCCATCATACTTCTGCAGACACTGGATGGGGAAAAGCTGTTTGGGGAAATCTCTATGGACAATGGATTGCAGGAACCACAGTATTTATCTACGACTATGAACGTTTTAATGGAATTAAATTACTTGAAAAAATCATAGAATATAAAGTAAATACCTTCTGTGCACCTCCAACAATCTACAGATTCTTAATTAAAGAAAACATTGAAGGATATGATTTCTCTAATCTAAGTTATGTAACTACTGCAGGTGAACCATTACCTCCAGAAGTATCTAAAAAATTCAAAGAAATCTCTGGTTTAACAATTAAAGAAGGATTTGGACAAACAGAAAGTACTTTAATGATTGGAACCTTCATTTGGCTTGATGCTAAACTTGGTTCTATTGGTAAACCAAGCCCATTATTCAATGTAGAGCTTTTAGATAAAGATGGTGAAATCGTAGATATTGGAGATGAAGGAGAAATATCCATAAATGTATCTGAAGGTGTAAAACCAGGATTATTTAAAGAATACTATAAAGATCCTGAAAAACAAGCAGCTAGCTGGTATGATGGACATTACCACTGTGGAGATACTGCTTGGATGGATGAAGAAGGATATTATCATTTCATAGGAAGAAACGATGACATTATTAAAAGTTCTGGATACCGTATTGGACCATATGAAGTAGAAAGTGCTGTTCTTTCACATGATGCAGTTTCAAATTGTGCTATTACTGGATATCCTGACCCTATAAGGGGACAAATTGTAAAAGCAACTATCATATTACAACCAGGATATGAAGAAAGTGAAGAACTTATTAAAGATATCCAAAACCATGTGAAAAAAACAACTGCTCCATATAAATATCCTAGATTAATTGAGTTTGTTGATGAAATTCCAGAAACAATTAGTGGAAAAATAAGAAGAGTAGAAATTAGGGAGAAAGATAACTCCAATTAAATAAAAGATGGTGAAAGTATTATGATAACCGATGGAAACCCTTATCCTGTAATACATAAAGAAGAATGCAAAGGATGTCAAAGATGTATAATAGCATGTGCAAAAGATGCTATTAGTCTTAGTAGCGAATTCAATAATGCAGGTTATCCATATGCTTATTATAAAGGTGAAGGATGTATAGCATGTAAAGATTGTTATTATACATGCCCTGAACCATTAGCTATTGAGATTTACAACTTTAAAAGACCAAATAATGATATTGCAGTAATGATTCAAAGTAAAGTAAGGAGGAAACATAATGAGTAATCAAATGGTAAAAGGAAATACCGCTGTTATTATTGGTGCAATGTATGCTGGCTGTGACTGTTTCTTTGGATACCCAATTACCCCAGCTAGTGAAATCTTACACGAAGCATCAAAATATTTCCCAATGGTAGGAAGAAACTTCGTTCAAGCAGAAAGTGAAGAAGCTTCAATTAACATGATTTATGGTGGAGCAGCTACTGGACACAGAGTAATGACTGCATCCTCTGGACCAGGTATTAGTTTAATGCAAGAAGGATTCACATATTTAGCAGGAGCAGAATTACCTGCAGTTATTGTAGATATTATGAGAGCAGGACCTGGACTTGGAAATATTGGTCCTGAACAAGGAGATTATAATCAAATTGTTAAAGGTGGAGGGCATGGAAACTATAAAAATATAGTTTTAGCTCCAAATAGTGTTCAAGAAATGTGTGATTTAACAATTAAAGCATTTGAACTAGCTGATAAATATAAAAACCCTGTTGTAGTATTAGCTGATGGTACTTTAGGCCAAATGGCAGAACCATTAAAATTCCCAACAGAAGCTATTGAACCAGAGATAGATGACTCATGGGCAGTTCGTGGAAGTAAAGAAACAATGAAAAATCTCGTTACTTCAATCTTCCTTGATTTTAAACAATTAGAAAACTTTAACTTTGAACTTCAAGAAAAATACGATCTTATTTCAAAAGAAGAAGTTATTACTGAAGAATATCAGCTTGAAGATGCAGATATCGTTTTAGTTTCCTATGGAATAAGTAGTAGAATAGCTAGGACTGCTGTAGACAAATCTCGTGAAAAAGGATTAAAAGTAGGATTATTAAGACCAATTACTTTATTCCCATTCCCAGAAGAAAGAATTAAAGAATTAGGAGATAAAGGAGTTAAATTTATTTCTGTAGAAATGAGTAATGGTCAATTATTAGAAGATATACAACTTGCAGCATGTAGAAAAGATGATACTTACCTTGTTAACAGAATGGGTGGTAATCTTCTTGAATTAAGAGATGTTTTAGAAAAAATCGATGAAGTTGCAGGATTAAATGATTAAGGATGTGAAAAGATGAGTAAAAAAAGTTTCAGTACAGATAAAGCAAGAAATTTAGACTTAAGAATATTTAAACATCCTGAATCTATTTATGATTCTTTCCCAAGAAAAGGAGAAACAAATCAAACAACAACCCACTACTGTGCAGGATGTGGACATGGAGTTCTCCATAAATTAATTGGAGAAGTAATGGATGAACTTGAAATACAAGACAGATCTGTTATGATTTCCCCAGTAGGTTGTGCAGTATTTGCATATTACTACTTTAACTGTGGAAATGTACAAACTGCTCATGGAAGAGCACCTGCAGTAGCAACTGGAATTTCCAGAGCTGAAGATAATGCAATTGTAATGAGTTACCAAGGAGATGGAGATTTAGCATCCATTGGATTAAATGAAACCTTACAAGCAGCTAATCGTGGAGAAAAAATTGTTGTTTTCTTTGTTAACAACACTGTTTATGGTATGACTGGTGGACAAATGGCTCCAACTACTCTTGTTGGTGAAAAAACAATCACTTCACAAAATGGAAGAGATCCAGCATATGCAGGTTATCCAATACATATGTGTGAGTTAATAAACACTTTAAAAGCACCAGTATATATTGAAAGGGTCTCATTAGCTACTCCTGAAAAAATTAAATTAGCTAAAATGGCTATTAGAAATGCTTTACAAATCCAAAAAGAAGGAAAAGGATATGCATTTGTTGAAGTATTATCCCCATGTCCTACTAACCTTAAACAATCCGCATATGATGCTCAAGCATTTATTGAAGAAAAAATGGAAAAAGAATTCCCTGTTAAAAACTTCAGAAACAGATATGGTGAAGTAGAACCTGTTATTAGACCTGAAAATGATTACAGCATTGAATCTTTAGATGAAATATTTAATGTTGAAAGAGGGTCTGAAGATGATTTTGTTGATGATCCTGATTTAAAACCATTATCTATTAAAGTTACTGGATTTGGTGGTCAAGGGGTATTAAGTGCTGGTTTAACAATTGCACAAGCAGCTTGTAGTGAAGGAAAACATGTATCATGGTATCCAAGTTATGGTCCAGAACAAAGAGGAGGAAACTCAAATTGTTCTATTGTAATTTCAGGAGAAACTATAGGAACACCTGTTGTTGATGACATTGATATTTTAATTGCTTTAAATAAACCATCACTTGAAAAATTCTCCAAAGATGTTAAAGAAGGAGGAGTTATAATTTACGATTCACGTATTGGAGAATTTACAACTGACAAGGATATTGAAGTAATCGCAGTACCTTCTGTTGAAATAGCTGAAGAACATGGAAATGCTAGAACAGCAAATACTGCTCTTCTTGGAGTTTTAATGGAATTAAGAAAAAGTATCTCACCTGAAGCTTATGAGAATGCTATTAAACAAATGTTTGCTTCCAAACCAAAAGTTATCGATGTAAACATTGATGTTTTAAAAGCTGGATCTCAATGGATGAAAGATAACTCATAAAAAATGTGGTTCAATGACATACAAAGAAATAGCTAAAAAATATTTAGAAACTAATGGAATTACCATAGGAGATACAATCAAAGTTAAAAAAGAAGATATCTCCTATGAAGGTATTTTATTAGACAGATCTGAAGATAGTGAAGATGGCTATCTTGTTTTAAAACTAGACAGTGGATATAATATTGGAGTAGCTATTGAAAATACTGAAGCTGAATTAATTGAAAAAGGAGATAAACCAAAAATAGGTTATGAAGGTGGAGAAATAGAAAAAGACCCTAATAAAATGGACATTTCTATTATCTCTACTGGAGGAACTGTTTCTTCAATTATAGATTATAAAACTGGTGCAGTTCACCCTGCATTTACAGCGGAAGATTTACTTAGAGCTAACCCAGAACTTTTAGATTATGCAAATTACAATGTTGAAGCACTTTATAATATTTTAAGTGAAAATATGAAACCTAAATATTGGGTTGAAGCTGCTGAATCAATAGCTGATGATATATCAGAAGGTAGTGACGGTATTGTAATTGCTCATGGTACTGATACCCTACATTATACATCAGCAGCACTTAGTTTTATGTTGGAAACTCCAGTTCCAATTATTATTACTGGTGCTCAAAGAAGTTCTGATAGACCTTCAACTGATGCTCATGTAAATCTTATTGACTCTGTAATAGCTGCAAAATCTGATTTAGCTGAAGTTAGTGTTTGTATGCATGGAAGCCTTGATGATAACTACACATACCTTCATAAAGGAACTAAAGTTAGAAAAATGCACACTTCAAGAAGAGATACCTTTAGAAGTATTAACTTTGAACCAATAGCTAAAATAGAGAATGAATCTATAGAAATTAACCCTCATTACAATTACACAAAAAGAAATGAAAAAGAATTGAAGGTTAATACAGCTATTGAAGAAAAAGTTGGATTCATTAAAAGTTTCCCTGGTATTTCTGAAGAGTTTATTGAATATCATATTGATAAAGGATATAAAGGACTTGTTATTGAAGGAACTGGTCTTGGACATGTCCCAGATAACTTAATTAAATCATTAAGTAGAGCAAATGATGAAAATATTCCAGTTGTTATGACTTCCCAATGTTTATATGGAAGAGTAAATATGAATGTTTACAGTACTGGACGTGAAATCATTGATGCAGGAGTTATTTCTGGAAGAGATATGACCCCTGAAACAGCTTATGTAAAATTATCTTGGGTTTTAGGTCAAAGCGAAGATAAAAAAGAAGTTGAAAAATTGATGAACACAAATATTGCTGGAGAGTTTAATGAAAAGTCTTCAATAAAATATTTCTTAAATTAAAGGTTGTGAAATAATGGATTGGGAAAAATTAGGACTTAAAATGGGACTTGAAATTCATCAGCAATTAAATACTCAACATAAATTATTCTGTCCATGTAAAACAGAACTTATTGATGATGAACATAATGAATTAATAAGAAGAAATTTAAGACCAACACAAAGTGAATTAGGTGAAATTGACAGAGCTGCTCTTCAAGAATCACTACGTAACTTAAATTTCCAATATGAAGCTTATAACTACAATACCTGTCTTGTAGAAACTGATGATGAACCGCCTCATAGCTTAAATGAAGAAGCTCTTGAAATTTCAATTACAATAGCTGCTTTAATGAACATGCACATTGTAGATGAATTCCATACAATGAGAAAACAGGTTATTGATGGAAGTAACACTGGAGGATTTCAAAGAACAGGTTTAGTAGCTACTGACGGATATCTTGACACACCTTATGGTAGAGTAGCTATTGAAAGCCTTGGTCTTGAAGAGGATGCTGCTAGAAGAATTGAAACAACCGATAATTATACTGAATTTAGATTAGATAGATTAGGTATTCCTCTTGCAGAAATTACAACAGATCCCTCTATGCATCATCCAGAACAAGTACGTGAAGTTGCATATATGATTGGTCAGGTATTAAGAAGTACTAATGTAAAAAGAGGTCTTGGAACTATCCGTCAGGATTTAAATATTTCCATTAGCGAGGGAGCACGTGTTGAAATAAAAGGTGTGCAAAATCTTGATTTAATGAGCACAATTGTTGAAAATGAAGTTACAAGACAACTTAACTTAATTGATATTAAAAAAGAGTTAAATGAAAGAAATGCAGAAGTTCTTGAGGAAATTCATGATTTAGATGAGTTATTTGAAAATACTGAATCTAAAATATTAAAATCTGCAGAATCAATTAAAGCAGTGGTTCTTAAAGGATTTAATGGACTCATTGGTCGTGAAGTACAGCCAGGAAGAAGATTCGGTACTGAAATTGCAAGTTATGCTAAGAAACGTGGAGTTTCAGGAATATTCCATAGTGATGAATTACCTGCTTATGGAATTACCCAAGAAGAAGTTGATAAAGTTGCTGAATTCTTAGATATTGGTCCTGAAGATGCATTTATCATTGTAGCTCATGATGAAGACATAGCTATTTCTGCTCTTGAAGAAGTAAAAAGAAGAGCTAACCTTGGATTTGAAGGTGTTCTTGAAGAAACACGTAAATCATTAGATGATGGAAATACTGAATATATGAGGCCACTTCCTACTGCTAATAGGATGTACCTTGAAACTGATATTCCTTTATTTAAAATTACTGATGAACTTGTTGAACCAATTAAAAACAACCTTCCGGAACTCCCTGATGTTAAAAAAGAAAGAATCATTAAAGAATATAATCTTAGTGAAGACTTAGCTAATCAACTTGTAAAAAGATTAGAAGCTGATGTCTTTGAAAATATATTAAGTGATGTTGATGTTAATCCTACACCTGTTGCATCTCTTCTTGCATACGACCTAAGGGAAATCAAAAGAGAAGGATATGACATCACTATTTTAACTACCCAACACTTTAAAGATCTTTTCCAATTATTAGCTGATGGAAAAATAGCTAAAGATAGTGTTACAAAATTAGCAACAGCTATTATTGAATCTCCAGAAGAAGAAGTTATAAAAATAGCTGAAAATAACAATTTAACACTTCTTAGTGAAGGTGAAGTCTGTGAAATTATAGCTAACATTGTAGCGAAAAATGAAAACATGGTAAAAGAGCGTCAAATGGGAGCTATGGGTCCTTTAATGGGTATGAGTATGAAAGAACTTAAAGGAAAAGCAGATGGAAGCCTTGTAAATAAAATTGTTAAAGAAGAAATACAAAAATTATTATAACTATTTCTTCTACTTTTTTTCTTTTTTCATTACATTTAAATATTAAAATCAAATATAAGTTAAAATATTATAAGGAGAGATATTTAAATGGAAAAATATGACATAATCATTGTAGGTGCAGGGCCTGGAGGATTAACTGCTGGAATATATGCCGGTCGTCAAGGAACAAAAACACTAATTTTAGATAAGAATTTAGCTGGTGGAATAGGTCGTGAAGTACCAGAAATGGAGAATTATCCTGGTTTTGATCTAGTTTCTGGTCTTGAACTAGCTGAAAAAATGAAAAATCAATGTGTGAAAAATGTAGAGCTTCATGAAAATGAAGGAGTTAACACAATAGAAAAGATAGAAGATAATGATTATAATTTTAAAGTAGAAAGTGACGAACATAGCTATTTAACAAAAACCGTAATAATAGCTACTGGCAGTTCTCATCAGCAATTAAATATTCCTGGAGAAGAAGAATTTAAAGGAAGAGGTGTTAGCTATTGTGCTACCTGTGATGGAATGTTTTTTGCAGGAAAAGACATTGCAATGGTAGGTGGAGGAAATAGTGCACTTCAGGAAGCTGTTTTTCTCTCAAATCTAGGTTGTAATGTAACTGTTATTCACAGAAGAGAAGAATTCAGAGCAGAGCAATACTTACAGGATAAACTTAAAGAAAAAGGAATAAAAACCATTATGAATGCAACTGTTGAAGAGATAAAAGGAGATATGCTTGTCAACTCCATAACCATTAAAGATAAAGAAAGTGGAGAGTTAAAAGACCTTGAAGTTAATGGTGTGTTCATAAGTGTTGGATATAAACCTCATACAAAACTAGCTGAAGAATTAGGTGTTGATTTAGATAAAAATAATCAGATTATAACTGATAAAAATCAAAAAACAAATATTAATTATGTTTATTCAGCAGGAGATGTTTGTGGAGGGGTTAAACAATGGGTTGTTGCATGTGGTGAAGGTGCAATAGCTGCAACTTCTGCATATAAAGATATTGAAAATAGCTAGTGACTATGTTATTTTCTATTAAATTCTCCTTTATTTTGATAAAAAGAACATACTCTCTTTTATTTATTAAAATTTTTTTATTGATCAATACCACTTATTTTTACAAGTTTTTAAAAAAAAAAACTATTAAAATAATTTTTAGAATTAATGAATAACATCCCTATTAAGTTAAAAAAAAAAGTTTATAATATTATAATAACAAGATACACATATAAAAATTTATATGTAAAAAATGGAGGGTACTATGAAACAAAAACATATAATTTTAATCTGTTTAGCAATTATAGTTGTTGTTGCAGCTTGTGTTGCATTATATCTAAACTCACAAGTAACTACCCAGTTAACTCCATCTAATTCGAACATTACAAATGGAGATAATTTTACGGTTACTTTAACAAGTGAAAATGGAGAAGCGTTAGCAAATCAAACAGTAACCTTAACTATAATAAACCAATTGAATGAAACAAACAATTATACACTTGTTACTGATAGTTCTGGGGCAGTTACACTGATTATTAATATGAGTAGTGGAAATTATACAATCAACGGTGTATTCAATGGAAATGGACATTATAAAGGATCAAACTTCACACAAAGTTTAATTGTAACAGAACCTCTTGAAAGTAATTCTCAGTCTAGTTCAGCAAGTGGAACAATGTCAAGTTTTGAAAAAACATTAGAAGCATTTGAAAATTCACCTAATCCAGATTTTGAAACTGGCATAATAACAAAGCCTGATGGTTCAAAATGGGTTGTTACTGGAGATCGTGAAGCACCTTACGGTTCAGCAGAAGGAGAAGACATATTAAATAGTGCTATGGGATACTAAAATTAAAAAAATCAAGCAAAACTTTAAAAAATATTTTTATTTTTTTATTATTTTATCTATTTAAAAAAAAACAAGAAAAAACTTACTTTGGATGTAATTATCTTCTTCAATTAATAAAAAATAAAAAAAAGAAAGTCATGTAAGACTTTCAAAACCTTTTGTAGCTAATAACCTTATAAATGAATCTTCAGGTTCCATTACAATATTTCCTTCAGAATATTGTTCAATAGCTACTTCAGTCATTGTAGCTTTTTTACCTGGATCTTCAGCAGCTTCAGCAAGTGCTTTAGCCAATACTAATACTGCATCTCCCCTTGACATATTACCTGTAATTCCAGTATCCCTACCAGCATATCCTGCATAGTTATCATTTTGCCTTACAATATCAACTGAACTGAGGTTGGTTACAACACCATTAACTTCAAGTGGTCTTATTGAATCTATAATAGCATCTAATCCTTCATCATAAACAATTACTACAGCATCAGCATGCATTCCAGTATTATATTCTACAATTTCTTTTGCATTTTCTATACCTTCTTCTGGTCCATTCCATAATGAATCATGAAGGAACATTGGTCCTGAAAGACCACCTGGAGCAGTTTTATTAGGATGTGTCATTCCTCCAGGATAAATAGGAGTATAATTAGCTAAAGTTCCATTGTCAAGTTCAACCATGAAAGCCATGTCCAAACCTCCACCAGTCTGTTCATTTTTATCAACAGCTAGAACTAATATGCTTTTATCTCCTAAAGTTAAAGTAGGACTATCACTTAAGAAGATACTTCCTATAAAAACCCCCAATCCAATAATAATTAACATAATAATTATTATAATAATCTTATTTCTTCGTTTCATAGTTACCTCACATTAATGTTTATACTGTGTAATAAAAAGTATCTTAATAGTTAATTATTTAGTAAGTTATAGTATTAAATTTTAACCTAAAATCATTATTACCCTTTTAATTAAATACAATACTTCATTATTATATTAATATAAATGTCTATCAATATTTTAAATGTTAAAAATGTTGTTTGAATAGAATAAAAAAACAATAATACTCTAAAAAATAATTAGATAAAATATTTATATACTACCATTTATACAAAATAAATGGAGGAATAAATTATGGAAATTAGTGCAAGAAACGGATTAAAAGGAAAAGTAGAAAGTGTAAAATTAGGTGAAGTAGTAGCTAGTGTTAAAATTAAAGTAGATGAACCGGGTATGATTACTGCTGTTATTACAAGAGAATCTGTTGAAGAATTAGGAATTAGCGAAGGAGATGATGTAAAAGCTATAATCAAAGCTACTGAAATTATGGTAGCTAAATAGATTATATCTTCTTTTTCTATTTTTATTTTTTTAAATAATTATTTTATAACCTTTTTTTCTATTATCTCTTCTTCTAGAATCAAAAGAAACTAAATCATAAACTAGTGGATTTTGAATTAGAATTTCCCATACTTTGTAAGTGACTTTGATAAAATCATCATTTAATCGAATGTTATCTTTCATTATAGGGCATTCATAAGGTATTTCATTTTCATCTAAAATTAAGTGTAGTTTCCTATCTTTTGAGATATGTGCTATTAATGGAAAAGTTCTGCATTGTATTGGTCTTATTGAACGATCACACTTTGGAGGATTAATACATTCCACCATAAAAACATCTTCTTTCCATGAAGGTGGGAAATCAACTTCTTTCGAATTAACTGCATATAAATTAAAGTTATCACTGTCCTCATACATTAACTCTTCACCAGGTAAAAGGAATAAACCTACTGCTTCATGTTCTTCACTTTCATCATAAACACAACATATTTCACCACATAATTTTCCACAATCATAATCTAATGGTGAGACTTCCTCAAGCAAATCATATATTTTTTGAATACTTTTTTTCATTTCATCAGCTGTAATTTCCATTTTATCCCTCATTTATCTGATGATTACTTATTAATCCCAAAGAATTTCACCAATAAAATCCATAATAACACCACATTTTGGACACTTGAATACATCATCTTTTTTTAAATGAAGTTCTCTGCCACATTCTTCACATGAATACCTTGGAACGAAAAGTTCACCCTCTTTAGAGCGAATTCTAAAGAAATTAAGAGGATAATATTTTTCACAATCACTACATTCATATAATTCTCCAGATAAAACATGCTCAAACAGATATTCTGGATTTTCATATTTATCCTCATCATTTTCATGAATAAATGATTCAGAAGAAAGAATTTTATCAAGCTCTTCCCTATTAATTAGATTATCTAACTCAGATAATATTTCACAGGTTTTCTTAAAATCAGGAAACAACCTTCCAAAACCTAAAAAATAGGAAACACTATGTCCACAATTAGGACATACATACTCCATTCCATAACCCATAATCTCACTCCCAAACAAACTCTTTAACAAAATTTAAAAAGAGCTATTTCACATTTATTTATCTTTTTAAGAGAAATAATTTAAATTTTACTAACCCTTTTTAACTACACAACAACATTTTAAAAAACTATTTATAGTGCTATTAACTAATTAATGTTTATAATATTAATTTAAAAAAAAGTAATACTATTATCTTAATATATTTTATAAAAGTATTACAAAGGATAATTAATATTTGAAAATGAATTAAAATGTGAAGGCTTATGGACAAAAAGAAGTTGACTATAATTGCAGTAGTCATAGTAATTATAATTATTGCATTAGGTATTGGACTCAGCATGAATACAACTAAAGATACAAATCCACAACATATTGTAATTGCTGATTCAAATAATCATGGAGAACCTGATAATGGTTTTGATGCTCTAACTGGATGGGGATCAGGCCATTCAAATCACAATACTTTAATTTACAGCACATTATTTAAAACTGATGAAAATGGAACAATAATTAACGATTTAGCAACTAACTACACAATAAGTTCCGATGGTCTTATATGGACCGTAAATATAAGGGATGATGTTAAATTTTCAAATAATAAAACTTTAGATGCTGAAGATGTTGCTTTCTCATTTAATACAGCAAAAAATAGTAGTACAGAACTAGATTTAACAAATCTCAATTATGCAAAAGCTATTGATAACTATACAATAGAATTCCATTTAAATGAATCAAGATCTACATTTATTTATGATTTAAGATATTTAGGAATTGTTTCAGCTGAAGATTATAATAATGAAACATATGGATCAAATCCTATTGGTTCTGGACCCTATATTTTAAAAGAATGGGATCGTGGCCAACAGGCAATATTCACAATTAATGAAAATTATTATGGAGAAAAACCATATTTCACACAAATTACATTACTTTTCCCAGATGAATCCAGTTCTTTAGAATTAGTAAAATCTGGAGAAGTAGATGTAATATCTGCACCATTCAATGGACTTAACGAAACTGTAGAAGGTTATAATAAAATTAATTTATCAGCTGGAAGAGCACAAGGAATTTCACTCCCATACCTTCCAAATAATGGAACAACAAGTGAAGACGGTGATGTAATAGGAAATAACGTAACTTCTGACATTAACATTAGAAAAGCATTAAATATTGGAATTAACCGTTCAGAAATTGTTGACAGCGTATATTCAGGATATGGTCATGTTGAATATAGTGGAGTAGATTCAAGGGACTATGGAAATACAGAAGCAGCAGTAGAAGATGGAGATATTGAAAGTGCAAAGAATATACTTGACGCAGCTGGATGGAAGGACTCAGATGGAGATGGTATAAGAGAAAAAAATGGTACCAAAGCATCCTTTGAATTGTATTATCCATCTGAAAATATAGACAGACAATCTGTTTCACTGCTTTTCTCAGAACAGGCAAAAGAATTAGGAATTGAAGTAGAACTAGTTGGAACTGATTGGGACACAATATATACTAAAATGTACAGCCAAGCAGTATTCTGGCAGCAATCCTCACAAAATCCATACACAATGATTTATCAACAGTACCACAGCAAAACAGCTGATAATAGCTACATGAATCCAAACCTTTATAATAACTCAGAAGTAGATTCAATACTCCATGAAGCAGTTACCACTACTGATTCTGTAAGTGCAAACAGTTTATGGAGTAAGGCAGCTTATACTGGAGATGGTGGATTTGGACCTTCAGGTGATGCACCATGGGTATGGATAAGTACTTTTGACTATGTATACTTTGTAGCTGAAGATGTAAACATAACCACTGAAAGGCCAGACAACTATGGAAACGATTTATTAATAAACATTGAAAAATGGAGCAGAAATTAAATTTTAATTAATGAGTAATTATATAAAAGAATTATAACTATTCATTTAACTTATTTTTATATAAAAAAGTAATTTATCACTTATCTAAATTTTTACTAAGTTTAAATTTCTAAATAAGTAATAAAAATAATATTTAGAAAAATAATTTTTTAGTACTTATCAGAAATAAAAACATAGATAACAAAAGCTATAACTAAAATTACAATAATAGGCAATAACCAAGCAAATATTTGGAATATAGCTGCTGCAATTAAAATAGCTATTATGATATAAAGTAAATCTTTAAGTTCCATGAATTAATATTACTGATAATCCTATTTAAAACTTAAGAAAAATACTATTTTTTAATCTATGAAAAAAATAAACTATAAAATATAAAAACTTCTAATATTATACTATTGTTATAATATTTAGGAGTATAAAATGAAAATTCTAGTTGTTAATAATAAAGGTCAATATAATCACAGAATTCAACGTAGTTTACAATATCTTAAAATTCCATCAGAATTAGTTTCAAATACATTGAGTATTGAAGAAATAGAAGCTAAAAACCCAATAGGTCTCATTTTAGGTGGTGGACCTTCAATTGAAGGTGCAGGAAATAGTGAAGAATATATTAAACACTTTGATATACCTATTCTTGGAATCTGTTTAGGTCATCAATTAATAGCAAAAACATATGGTGGAGAAGTTTCTACTTCTGAAACTGAAAGTTACGCAAAAGTAGAAATTGATATTTTAAACGATGAAGATTTATTTAAAGGATTAGCTCCTAAAATGGAAGTTTGGTCTTCACATAAAGATGAAGTGAAAACAATCCCAAAAGATTTCAAAATATTAGCTAATTCAAATTTATGTGATGTTGAATCATTTAAACATAAAGATAAAGATGTATATGGAATACAATTCCATCCAGAAGTACATCACACTCCTAAAGGTTCAGTAATCTTTGAAAATTTCTATGATATTTGTAAAGAAAAGGTGTAATAATGATTGATAATGCTGAAGACTTAAAAAACAAGGCAATGGACAATAAACCTGCATTAAAAAGAAAATATATTAACATCCCTATTGGTGATGTGGAATATGGCTTCAAAGTAAGTGGAATTGGTGCAAAAGCAATAAGACTTGAAAAATATGTCAAATATGATGAAATAATTGAAGCTGTTGAAGAAGGTAATGATGAAGGTTTAGAGGCTTTGATTAAAAAGTTTATTGAAGATTATGAGCCTGAAGATGAAGACGAAGAAGAGTAAGTGGTTACAATGATGTTAGACCCAAAAGATTTTATTGAAGAAGCTATCTCTAAAATAAAAGAACAAATTGGAGATGAAAAAGCTATTATTGCATTATCCGGAGGAGTTGACAGTTCTGTATGCTCTGTTTTAGTTCAAGAAGCTATTGGCGATAATTTAATAGCAATTTTCGTAGACCATGGACTTTTAAGAGAAGGAGAAGTTGAAGAAGTAACAAACACCTTTAAAGATAGGTTAAATTTCAACTATGTGGATGCATCTGATGAATTCTTAGATGCTCTTGAAGGTGTAGAAGATCCTGAAGAAAAAAGAAAAATCATTGGAAAAGTATTCATTGATGTATTTGAAAGAGAAGCAGCTAAAACCGATGCTAAATATTTAGTTCAGGGAACAATTGCACCTGACTGGATTGAAAGTGAAGGTAAAATTAAATCTCACCACAATTTAGCATTACCTAGTGGTATGGTTTTAGAAGTTGTAGAACCTATTCGTGACTTATACAAAGATGAAGTAAGAGAAATAGGTTTAGAACTAGATTTACCTGAAAAAGTAGTATTTAGACAACCATTCCCAGGACCTGGACTTGGTGTAAGAGTAATTGGGCCATTAACTAGAGAAAATTTAGCTATTTGTAGAAAAGCTAATAAGATTGTAGCTGATGAAATTGAAGCAGCAGGTATTGATAAAGATGTATGGCAATATTTCGCTGTTTTAACTGATAGTAAAGTTACTGGAGTTAAAGGAGATCAAAGAGACTTTGGATATCTTGTTGTTGTAAGAATTGTTAATTCTGTTGATGCAATGACAGCATATGTTCCAGAGTTACCTTGGGAAGTTATTCGTAAAATCTCCCAAAGAATTACATCTGAAGTTTCAGAAGTTACACATGTTGCTTTATCCATAAGTGATAAACCACCTAGTACTATTGAATTTGCTTAAATAAATTTGGATTATACTATGAAAACTAAATTTTGCCCCAATTGTGGCAATGAAATACCATTAAATGAAGATATCTGCAGATACTGTCTTAAAGATACTGCAGATACTAGTTTTTTATCTACAAACAGTGGACAATATCAATATAGTTTAAAAACTTTTAAACCAGAAAAATCATCCAAAATAAACCCTCAAGTTAAAGAAACAAGAAAAAATATTAAAAAATATTCTGAAGGAATACCAATTAGAAGAATATTACTTTTAATGATTGTTACTTGTGGTTTATATGTGATTTATTGGTTTTATAGAAGTTCAAAATTTACAAAGGAAAATGGAAAAAATGTAAATCCAATATTAAGAACAGTACTTTTCTTTATTCCAATTGTAAATCTTGTTGCTATCTATTTACTATTCTATGATATTAAAAACATTGTTAAAACAAAAGACATATCATTTAATGTGCCTATTAACTTTGTTTTATTTATATTTGGATATTTACTTAGTTTATGGTCAATAATTAACATACAAGAAGCAATGAATGAATATTATAGATTAAATAATCCAAATTTAATTGAAAAAAGAAACTTTACAACTAGTGAAAAAGTAGTAATGGTAATATTTATCTTAATTTATGCGATAATTATTTTATCCATATTATGCTTAATTTTCATGTTTATTTAATTATAAACATACTCTTTATTTTTTTATAGATGATTTACGATGATTACAACAAAAAATGCTTACCTTCAAAAGTTAACAGAACAAATCCAGATGAAATCTGTTAAAGTTGGAAAAGATCTTGAAGGAAGTACTCCACCATCTGTTTTTATTGGACGTTGGTCATATCCTAAAGTTTATGCAGGACCTATGATGGTTGGTGAAACTGGAGATACATCAATAATGGATTCACCTGAATCATGGATTGGAGAACATAAAACACAAGAGGACATTATAAATTACAGAATGAATTTAGTTCGTGGCAAGCAACTTATTAAAATAACTGACTTGGAAAACCCCTTTGTTGAAAAATTACAAGATATATCCCTTGCATCAAAATCTATTGACAGTGAAGCAACCTTTGGTAAACGTCCAAGAGGTGCCTTACTTACAGAAGACAGTATGCCCCATGGACCTAGTGCAGTTATTGAAAAATTTGATATTGATGCTGTTCGTTGGGATAAACAATTAGAAAAGACTTTTTATGATACTGATTTAACTGCACGTGAAGCCGTTTTAAATCTGCACAATAAAGATGTTCCTTTTACAGCAATGCAAAAGGCATTTTCGGTTGGTGCAATTGGTACCAAATACAAAAGAAAATTAGTTCCAACAAGATGGTCTATAACTGCCTGTGATTCTACTTTAGCAGATTTATTCTTAAAAGAAGTGAGAAAATTTGATATACTTGACACCTACAGAGTATATGAATTTGGAAGTTTAAATAATTATTATATTATTATATTAACACCAACAGAATGGCAGTATGAGTGGTATGAAGCATTTATCCAGTTAATTGGAAAAGAAGAGTTAATCTTTTCAGATTATGAAACAAATACTGATAAAAAAGAATATTCCTCAGTAGGTGGATGTTACTACACCAGTAAAATGGCGGTGCTTGATGCATTAGTTAAAGAGAAAAAACAAGCAGGTTTAATTGTGTTAAGAGAAGCTTATGAAGGATATGTTCCTCTTGGAGTGTTCAATGTTCGTGAAAATATGAAAAATGCAATGTCAAGCCCATACAAAGAATTTGAAACCTTAAAAGATGCATTGAAATATGCTGGAACTAAACTTAAAATTCCAATAAGCAAATATGTTAAACAGGGAACTTTATTAAATGAGTTATTACATACAAAACAGACTACATTAGACATGTATTTTAAGAAAGGATAACATGATATTCAAATTTAAAGAACCTTCAAATAAAACTAAAGAAGTAATGAGTGAAGTTGCAAAAGGCAACATTGATACAGACTTTGAAAGTGAAGCAGAAGCAAAAATAAATAAGATAACAAACCACAAATTTGTAAAACTGACAAATAGTGGAAATGCAAGTATTTTTCTAGCTATTGCATCAACAGAAGGACCTATAATAATTCCAGATCAAGGTGGATGGAATGGATTTAAACAGGTTGCCAATTATTTAAACAGAGATATTATCACATTAAAAACAGATTATGGTTTTATAAATACTGATTATTTAGAAGATATTGATGAAGGAAACCTTATTTTAACAAGTTTTGCAGGATACACAGCAGAACAGGATATAAAAGCAATTTATGATATTTGCAGTGATAAAAATATAACACTTATTGAAGATGCATCTGCAGGTCTGGGAGATGATAAAAATATTTTAGGTAATGGAAAATATGCAGACATCATAGTTGCATCAACAGGCTCACCTAAAATAATAAATGTTGGAAACGGAGGATTCATCTCAACAGATAATCCTGATGTTTTAGAAAAAACAAGAATTCTTCAAAAAATTGTAAAAATAAATGAAATTACTGCAAGTGGTGTATGTGTAGAACTTGAAAATATAGGCAAAAAACTTAACACCACAATAAATGCATGTAACTATCTCAAAAACAGCCTTGACGATGTAATACATGCAGATAAAAGAGGGCTAAATGTAATAATTAAAGATGCTAAACCAAAAGACTTTTCATGGAATTTGAAAAAGGAACTTAAAACTGATAAGAAAGGATTCATTACAAAATGCCCTAATTATAATAGAATTAAGGAAAAAGCAGTAGCAATTGAAATTAAAAATTTAGATTATAATTGCCTTAAAAAAGAATACTTAGACAAAATTATAGAGATTATAGAAAAAAATAAAACAGAAAAAATCAGTAATCAACAATGAGTTTTGTGATTTTATCAATAATGACATCTTCCATACATATATTGTCTAATTCATCATCAGAAATAGAATAAATCTTCTGTAAAATAGAATTGTCAGCTATTAAAACATCATCATCACGAGTAAACATTGAAGATAATTTATCAACAATTTCATCTGAGCAATTTATCAAAACAGCACATAAATTCATTTCACCTTCTTTAAGACCTAAAATTTTAAATGATTTGGAAATCTGTTTTTGAGCTGAACATCTAACACAGATTTCAACACCCAAATCATCAGCAAAATTTTCATCTCTCCCAAAAGCAAGAAATGCCTGATTAATTCCATGAATAACATGCTGTTTACCAGCTATTGCATCAGCATTTAACAATTGAACAATAGAATCATCATCTTTAAAAGAATTAATTTCACTTAATGTATCCTCAACAGAATCAATAACTCCTTTAAACCCTAAAACTTTAATATCTGAATTATCAATCATCATAAAATCACATCATCTAAGAAATTAATCTATTAACACCTGCAATATATGCTTTAACACTTGCATTAATAATATCCGGTTCAGTACCTCTAGCAGAAATTATTTGATCTCCTTTTTGAAGTTTAACAATAACATCAATAAATGCATCAGTACCCCCAGTAATCGCGTCTACATGGTATTCAACAAGTTCAATATCTGCAAATTCTGAAATTGATTTTTTAACAGCATTAATAGCAGCATCAACAGGACCAATACCAACACCTGCTTCTAAAACATCATTACCATCAATAGTTAATTTAATAGATGCAGTTGGAAGTACTTTATTACCTGAAACAATAGTAACTTCTTCTAATTTAATTCTATCTTCATAATTAATATTTAAAACATTATCAGCTATTGCCTGTAAATCCACATCAGTAACAGTTTTTCCATTGTCTGCTAAAAATTTAATATTATCACATATTTGCTGAAGCTGATTACTATTAACATTAAGACCTAATTCTTTTAACCTACTATTAAGACCATGAGTACCCATGTGTTTTCCAATGACAAATTTACGTTTACGTCCAACTAATTCTGGAGTTATAGGTTCATAAGTACTAGCATTTTTAATAATTCCATCAGAATGAATACCAGATTCATGAGCAAATGCATTTTCACCAACAATAGCCTTATTAGGTTGTATGTATACACCAGTTAATCTTGCAACTAACTTTGAAATAGAATACAACTCATGAATATCAATGGAAGTATCAAAATCTGGAAGCAATGAGTTAATACTGACGACAGTTTCTTCAAAAGAAGTATTACCTGCTCTTTCACCAATACCATTAACAGTAGAATGGAATTCAGAAGATCCACCTTTAATTGCAGCTAATGTATTGGCAACTGCAAGACCAAAATCATTATGACAATGACAGCTTACAGGAACCTTAAGATCTCTTAAGCTATTGAACATATTAAAAGAAGCATCAGGAGTAAAAATACCAACAGTATCACATACACAAACCCTATCAGCACCACAGTCAATAGCATTATTAAAAACTGTTCTTAAAAAATCAACATCAGTTCTAGATGCATCTTCTGCAGAAAGTTCAACAACCAATCCATGATCCTTACAGTATTCAACAGCAGAGTTAGACATTTCAATAAGCTCTTCTTTGGTGGTGTTTAATTTTTGAAAAATATGTAAATCTGAAGTGGGAACCACTAAATTAACAGCATCTACACCACATTCAATACAGTAATCAATATCCTTGTTTAAAGGCCTTGAAAAACTTAAAATTTCAGCATTTAAATTTTCATTAGTAATTGTTTTAATACAATCTCTTTCACCTTCAGAAGTAATTGCAGAACCAGCTTCAATAAAGTCAACACCAATCTCATCTAATTTAAGAGCTATTCTTAATTTTTCAGAAGGATTTAATGAAACACCAGGAGTTTGTTCTCCATCCCTTAAAGTAGTATCTAATACCTTGATATTCATGAATATCGCCTATAACGATGTAAAATAAAAGTAAAAAACAAACAATAACAAGTAAAATAATAATAAAAACAAAATAACAAAAAAAAAGAATTGATAATTGTATATATGAGATGGCTTGCAGCGAAATGAAATTCCCATAGAAAAACCATAGTACACAAACAAAACACAAAAAGACTTCACTTCTGGGATCGAAACGAGACCAGGTATAACCCTCATGCTATGACCGCAAAACCAATCATATATACTAATGATAATGAAAAAATAATTCCAAACACTTTCACCCTAAACTGAATACACCTAACCAAACCATTATAAAAATCATGGTATTATTCATGTAAAAAACATGAAAAAGTTATTATAAATTCGAAAATAATGCAAGCGAACAATTGGAAGCAGCGGACTAAACAACTCGGAAAAAAAACCTCGAAGCTCACATCCCTACCCCATCAAACAAGTCTTCTACTCGCGTTCTATAGCAATCTATT